>NZ_JAUBUB010000151.1:1484-9764 GCF_036705265.1 Microcoleus sp. B4-C2 | reverse complement strand
GCTGGTGCTGGTGCTGGTGCTGGTGCTGGTGCTGGTGCTGGTGCTGGTGCTGGTGCTGGTGCTGGTGCTGGTGCTGGCGCTGGTGCTGGTGCTGGTGCTGGTGTCGCTGCGGGTGCTGGTGTTGGTGCGGGTGCGGGTGCTGGTGTTGGTGCGGGTGCGGGTGTGGGTGCTGGGGTTGGTGTCGCTGCGGGTGTTGGTGCGGGTGCGGGTGCGGGTGTCGCTGCGGGTGCGGGTGTTGGTGCGGGTGCGGGTGCGGGTGCGGGTGTCGCTGCGGGTGTTGGTGTTGGTGCGGGTGTTGGTGTTGGTGCGGGTGTCGCTGCGGGTGCTGGTGTTGGTGCTGGCGATACTGAAGAAGCCGTAATGTTAATTTGTGTCGGCTGTACTATCTGAGGGTTGGGGCTGAAATAACCTCCCTTTGTAATCACATTTTCCTTCTTTGGACCGCCGGTGGCAATGCTGCCAGCAGTACCGTTGACTCTGTTATAGTCTGGCCCGATGGTGAAAAGAGTGTTCGAGGCTTCGCCACCGTGGCGAATGGTGATATCTCCACCATTGGCGCTACCAGTCGTGGATGCGGAAATGCTGCAAGCTTGCGACAAGCAGTTGTTATCGTTTGTGAAAGTGCCTGTCGCTCGGAAATTGCCGCCGGCTGTAATGTCTATCTTTCCTCCGCCTGTTCTACCTTCGGTGTTGATATGGGTTACTTCTATGTCGCTGCGGCCGTTGAGGGTGACTTCGCCACCTTGTTTTTCTTCGGAGTTGGCGTCTATGAAACCTGTTTGAATGCTGCTTGAGGGTGCTGCAATACTAACGTCTCCGGCGTTGCTGTTTTTGTCGATCGATCCTGCGTTGATATTGCCTGTTTCTACTTTTCCTGTACGGCTGGTGACGGTGATGTTGCCGCCTGCGGTGGTGTCGGAGTCGGAGTCGAGATCCGCAGTGCGAATGTCACCCCTAGCTTCTAGGGCGATTGGGCCGCCTTGGGAACTTGTCAGGTTTCCGCTGACTGCAATGCTGTTGGCTGCTTGAATTTCGATCGCCCGAGCGTTTGCATCTTTTAGTGCCACGTCCCCCGCAGCTACTGCTCGGTTAGAGGCCGTGAGTACCACTTCACCGTTGGCATTGACGCTGAGGCCTGTAGCGTTCGTTTCACCGATGCCTGTGAGCAGTTCGGGCAAGGTTGCGATCGAGAATGTCGAAGCTGTTGGCGCTGTTCCTGGGCTCGTCGCTGAGGGAGGCTCGATTTCCAAACTCAGCAAATTGCCTCGCTGGCTGACGCGCACTAAATTTGTCCCGGAGACTGATGCTACGGTAAGTTGACCGTCTGGGGCAGAAAGGCTGCCTGTGCTGACAACGGTGCCGCCTAGCAAGGTTAAGTTCTGCCCTGATTTGACTGCTAAGTCGGCTGTGTTGATAATTGCCCCTGCTCGATCGGCCCCAAAAGCAAAGGAATTGGGCACGCCTGTCAGAGATGTGTAAGTGCTACTACCGACAGCGTTAAACGAGTTTGAACCAAATCCAATAGCGGTGGCGGTGGTTGCTGTGAAAGAAGCCGGCACGTTTAAGCTGGCACTGTTGCCAAATATGATGCCGGATGGATTCATTAGAAACAAGTTAGAATTGCCGCCGGTTACTTGAATTAAGCCGTTAATAATCGAGGGGTTGCCGCCGCCTATGCCCGCTAAAATGTTGCGAATGTTCGGGTTTGATATAAAGTTGGCAATCTGATTTTCCGACAAGCCGAATTCTGTAAAGCTGTGGAAAAGATTTTGTCGATCGCTCGATAATTGTCCGCCTTCAATATCGAAGCGAGTTGGCTGCCCAGGAGTTCCGTTTTGCGCTGCGGGAGTGACGGTAGTACCCGTTGCGTCCGCCGCTGGCACAATTGTTTGACCTTCAGCTTTTGCTTGCACAAAGTAAAGATTTATTAAGACTATTTGCAGAGCAAGTGCCAGTTTGCTTATTCTTGCTTTAGATAGGGATTTCGACGTTTTTTGAATATTTTTGACGGTTTTCATAGGTTTTTAATGGGTAAAATATATAAATCACAGAAATTAGGTAAAGAAACCGGCTTTGTAGAAAAAACTTGGGTTGACGGCTGTGTCACTAAATATCTGCACATCTGTGCTGTGTCTGGTCAATGTGCGTAGAAGATTGGAAATCTACCCCTCATTTTCAGAGGGGGTATTTGTGAGCTATTCTGTAAGTCTTATTGCTAAGTAAGGTTTGCCTGGTAAAGGTTCACGTTCCCTGCTTAGGAAAGCGATACGCTTGGCTATCAACCTGTTCACTCGTTCCTTAATCGCCTTCGACAGTGCATATTGCTGGCGTTTACATCACGGTGTCGTGACCAGATGAACGTAGTCAGTTAAGATGCTTGACTGCCGGTTCCGATGTTGTACAGGTGCTGACTAGGAATGCCAATATCTGCATAGGTTTTTCAGAACTGTTGAAGACGCTATATTTATGAAGCAACCTGGTTTCTGACTGCAATTGCATTTAGGAGTCAATGGGTAGAATTGGCCTCTGGTTTTGCAATTTTCTCAGCGTATCTTCTCCACAATCTAAATATAACTCGAAATGGCTAGGCTCTGTATCTTCCGCATGACATATTAATAAAAAAACACAAAAAATACTTTTCTAGAGGCACTCCCACCGGGAGGAACCGGGGCTTTTAACTATTATTGATAGTATGAAGGAAGTAGAGGGGTTCAAAAACTAGGTTTTTGCGTCCAAGACTGGGAGCATCTCAATGAAAGCAGGCAAGCCCAAAATTGGAGTTGTGAGGCAGAAGGCTCTCTTGCTGCGGGGCAGGAGGAAAGAGTCAGAAGGAAGGAGCCAGAAGAAGTGTTTTTACAAATATGAGATGCTCCCCCAAGACTGACCCGGAAACATCCCCAAATATTTTATACAAAACAAAAAATACTCTACATTTGCCGAAAAGTAAAATTATGAAAAGCAGAAATGAGAAGGAGTCAGAATCCAGAATTCAGAATTCTGAATACCCCCTGCCTGAAGTGAGAGTTAAGGGTCACGGAAAGAATTTTTGTGATCCACGATTAAAATCGGGGCTTTAAACCTCGATTCTCCATCCTGTCGCACAGAATCCCTTCTGGATTCTGGCTGCTGAATTCTTCTTTAGTAAGTCAAATTGTTAGGGTGTTCAGAAACCCGGTTTATTTAAATAAAAAACCGGGTTTTTGGGTTTATTTGTGTGAGGTTTTGTGAAGTAAAACTCCTTAAATCCGGCTCTATTTCCCTCTTATAGTCAACTCGATTATTGCCGATTTCGATCGGCGGGTTTTGGATTTTAATCGATCGCCCTGTTGGTGTTTAAGGGGGTGTGCAGGCGGATTTGTGGCAGGATTTAAGAGTTAATTGGGTGAAGTTTGGACAGTGGGCGAGGGACTGGGAGAAGCAGGGCGCGGTGAAGCAGGGCGCGGTGAAGCAAGGCCCGGTGAAGGAGTGGATTGGGTGGATTTTTTGAGACCGACAAAAGCGTCATAACGGGTGGTACGATCGCCAATGACGGCCGCTGTAACGCCGATCGACCGCGTGGCGTCTATCCACATTTTTTGGCTGGGAGGAAACTCCGGCAAAGCTAGGTTTTTCGGGTTAAACGCACTCTCGGTGTCGATGAAGAAATTACCGTTGTGGGGTGTAAGTTGCGATCGTACTGTTTTCTGGAACAGTTCGCTGCTTAAAAGCGGACTTTTTGGTGCCGGAACGATCGCATCAACCACGGGAGCTCCTACTGTCATAAACGCTACATTGTTCATCCAGCCGCGAGTTACCGTAATCCCTCCAAACGGCGATGTCCATTTAATCGCCGGTTTGCCGCCGACTTGAATTTCCTCCACTCTAAATCCTTTACTTTTCATCGTTTCATCAAGCTGTTTCAGGGATTTGTTCGCAGCACCCTGGTTGTTTGTTTCCACCATAAATACAAATCCGGCAGCAAATTTGTCTCTGGGATTCTGGGCTGGCGCTGGTATTAATGATAGAGAAAATTCTCCCGCCATCCAGTTCATCAAGTCTTTATCTAAATCCAGGCCCGTAGTGGATTTTAAACCTGTGCGTAAAACTTGGGGATTAATCGGGGAAATCGGGTTGGCCTCGGCTCCCAATACGTAGTCTTGCCACAAACGCTGCAAGTTGCCGCCGGATACCATCATTATTGTATTGTTTGGCAGGCGGTTAACCATTTTTAGAGCATTGTTTTCTACTGCTATCCTTCTGGTAGAATCGGGTTTTAGCCAAGAGACTGATTTGAAGGCAATTCCTTCTTCTTCCAGCGTCGCTGTGGTGGCAAATCCCTGATTTTGTTGCAGTTTTTCGAGGCTTTCTGGCGAAATTTCGCGGGCTGAGTTGGCGGCGGCATAGGCGGCGGCAACGGGCATATTGACGTAGATTTGACCGAAGGCTCCCGGACTTTTTATTTTGTCTATGGCGTCTGCATAGCCAGGGGTTTTTGCTAGGGAAGGTTCGCCTTTGTAGGTGTCGATTATTCTGTCTGTAGCGCTAGGATCTGTGGTGACTGCTAGATACCTTGTGCCGAGTACCGCGACGGAGAAATTGCGATCGGGTACGCCTTGAGTTTCTGTGACTTGCACCCCTTTATAATTACGCTCAACAATTTTTCCTTGGCTAAGGGGTCTGGGTTTTGCTAATAATTCTTTGGCTTTGACTGGGTTGGCAATTGGCAGGATAATTGCCACTGACTGTTGAATTGGCGGAGATGGGGGCGTGTTGGGTGCCGGCGAGGGGGCTGGTATAGCTATTTTGTTGCGGAGAAAGGCTACCATTGCTGTGTTACCAACCCAGGGTTGAATGTCTTGCCCGTAGGCGTAGCCGTTGCTTGTGAGCAGGCGATCGCGCATTTGAGTTAAAAACCTCTCAAACGAAGCTTTTGACTCCGGCGTGCCAAATTCTCGCAGTCTATTCCACTGCGATTCATCGGTGCTGATGGATAGGGCCATCATCGTATCTTGCGGGACAACCGTTGCCCCCGGCGGCAAATCTTTGGCGGGCCCACGGGAGATGACGAGGTAGTAGGTGACAAAGCCTAAACCGATCAGAAGTGTGGCGGCTCCGATCGTAAACAACAGGGAAGATTTATCTTTCTTAAACATTATTCGTAAGGTTCGGGTGCTCGCAACATGATAGATTATTTTCTTGGCTCATGTAGCAGATACATTAGCAGATACATTTAACCGGGCAAATTTAGGAAACTCGAATTTACCCCTCCGGAAACAACCAGAAAAACATTCCTTACTTGAATCAGACACTAGGTTAGGCTCGTGAAACGAAACCTAACACAAAAAATGTAGCAAGACTTTTGTGACAGTTGGCCTTAGTCCTGATTAATTGAATCAGTTTCTGGCTTTAAAGTCTTTAAAGATAGTTTGAAACGAGTACATCATTCGGTGGACATCGTTTGTGGCTCTCGGAAAAATGTTGTGTTCCCATTTTTTGCGAGCAGTAGTTAGCAGTTTGGCTACGGGTTGTGAGTAACTGTTAGAAATGAAATAGCTGCCACCTTCATAGCGAATGTCTGATGCTAAGCCGATAAAAGCACCAGCCATTTCTAGTTGAAGTTCTGAGGTGCTGTGTTCCGATTTTACTGCTAAAATTACCTGCGAGTGCCGAGGTTCGCGGTTAAGCAAGCGGCAGATATTTGCTTCTTTTTGGTACAAAATTAAAACGTTGCAGTTGTGCAAAACTCCGGCTCTACCTTGGACTTTTACTCCTAGGTGAACTTCCAGGGCTGGTTTGTCGGGAAATTCCACAACAGCATGAGTATAGGGATGTGCCGTTCCGTGAATTTTTCCCGCTGTTTTTCTAAATGTTAAATATTTCGGTGTTTCGTCGTCTAAAACATTGTTGTAATAAATAGTACCGCCTTCATTAGCAACTGCTTTTAGCAAGATTGTGAAGAGGTAAGTGTCAAAAATTCTGGCTTGTTCTGCTGCTGTGTTAAAATCTGGATCGATCGAGCTTTTTAATTTGCTTTTAATTTCGGAATTGATGGCGTAGTTGCTGGGCCCGGAGGGCAGTTTTTCCAGCAAGTGCTTGAGGGCGATCGCCTGTTTGTGACGGGGGGCTGTGACGCTGGAGGTAAACTCAATTGTTTTGGCAGTTTCTGCACCTGAATTGGCAAAGGTAATTTTTGTGCCGAGGGGTGAGGTTTCTGATTCTACTTTCAAGAAATAAGCAATTTCGTCTTCCATTTCGGAAGTGTTGACCGTCGCTTGTTCAACAGCATTAATTAACAGCAAAAGTTGTTCTTTTGCGGTATAATCTTCTATCTTGAGCAGAGGTGTTTTTCTTTTGAGCGATCGCTCTTCAATTACTTTGCCTATCTCTACAGTATCCGCTACTTGTTGCACTACCCAACCCAAATTAAACTCATCCAGAATTGCCGCCAGTTCCTGATAGAGTTTGGCGTACTCGATCTCGTCCATAATTGTTTCTGCGCTGCACACTATTCTGATTATACAAGATAGTTTGATTTTTTTGTCAATAGCTGTGAGCGACTCTGCAGATTGCCTGTGATGGCGGATTTGCCGAGTGTTCGAGTGTCCGAACGGGGAAAATCTTCCCTCGCTCCTCAATATCCATCCGTTAAATCCGTTAAATCCCTGATAAAATTTGTTGCCGAACTTCCTTTTGCTTGAGAAAGACGATTAGTAGTAATACCAATTTCAAAACAGAATGCAACTGCCTGCAAGCTGCCAACCCCCATAGTCATCAGTCATTCCCAGTTTTTCAATTCTTCAATTCTTCAAATCTAAAATCTAAAATCTAAAATCTAAAATGGTATAAGCTATTCTACGACATTCTGTAGCGATCGAACTATGGCAACTATCAACGACAACTACCTCAAACTCAAAGCCGGCTACCTGTTTCCAGAAATTGGGCGCAGGGTGAAAGCCTATGCAGAGGCGAATCCCCAAGCGCCCATCATCCGGCTGGGGATTGGCGACGTAACGGAACCGCTACCGGCTGCTTGTCGGGAGGCGATGGTGAAGGCGGTGGAAGACATGGGCTCGCGGGATACCTTTAAAGGATACGGCCCGGAACAAGGTTATGAGTGGCTGCGGGAAAAAATTGCCGAACACGATTTCAAGTCGCGGGGATGCGATGTTGATGCTTCGGAAATCTTTATTTCTGATGGTTCTAAGTGCGATTGTGGCAATATTCTCGATATCTTTGGCAACAATAACACGATCGCAGTTACCGATCCAGTTTATCCGGTGTATGTAGACACTAACGTGATGGCTGGGCACACGGGAGATGCGAACGAAAATGGCGAATACGGCGGCTTAGTTTACCTGCCAATTACAGCGGAAAACAATTTTACTGCGGAAATTCCAACTGACAAAAAAGTCGATTTAATTTACCTGTGTTTCCCGAATAACCCGACGGGCGCAACTGCAACTAAGGAACACTTGCAAGCTTGGGTAAATTATGCTAAAGCTAACGGTTCGATTATTTTCTTCGATGCGGCTTACGAAGCGTATATTACCGATCCGAGTTTACCCCATTCTATCTACGAAATTGAAGGGGCGCGGGATTGTGCGATCGAATTTCGTTCTTTTTCCAAAAATGCTGGTTTTACGGGTACTCGCTGTGCGTTAACAGTTGTACCGAAGACTTTGACTGGAAAAGCAGCCGACGGTTCCGATATCGAAATTTGGAAGCTGTGGAACCGCCGCCAATCTACTAAATTTAACGGAGTTTCTTACATCGTGCAGCGCGGTGCTGAGGCGGTTTATTCAGAGGCTGGCAAGGCACAGATTCAGGCATTAGTCAATTTTTACATGGAAAATGCTGCGATTATTCGCGAGAAATTGACAGCGGCGGGAATCGAGGTTTTTGGTGGCGAAAATGCACCTTATGTGTGGGTGAAAACGCCTCACGGTTTGTCGAGTTGGGATTTCTTTCAGAAGTTGCTGGAAACTTGTAATGTGGTGGGAACTCCGGGTTCTGGTTTTGGTGCGGCGGGTGAGGGTTATTTCCGCATTTCGGCGTTTAATAGTCGGGAGAATGTGGAAGAAGCGATGAGACGGATTGTGGAGAAGTTTAAGGTGTAAAAGGGCGCGAGATAATTCTTTTTGGGGCGGGCTTTTCGGCCCAGCCCACAATAAATTGATAGGTTGTGGAACAGGCATCTTGCCTGTTGCTTTGGGCGGGCTTTTCTGCCCAGCCCACAATAAATTGATAGGTTGTGGAACAGGCATCTTGCCTGTTGCTTTGGGCGGGCTTTTCTGCCCAGCC
>NZ_JAUBUB010000151.1:0-1384 GCF_036705265.1 Microcoleus sp. B4-C2 | reverse complement strand
CACAATAAATTGATAGGTTGTGGAACAGGCATCTTGCCTGTTGCTTTGGGCGGGCTTTTCTGCCCACCCCACAATAAATTTGATATGTTGTGGAATAGGCATTTTTTCAAAACATTGCATGACTTCGTTTAAATAAAACGCCTCAATTATAATATTCCATTTTCTATCCATCAGCATCGCTAGGAAAACCAAATTGGTCTGGTAATTCAGCAGAGGTAATTTGCAGAATCTCTAGCAACTTCTTGTATTGAACAGGCGTTAGCTTCGGTACAGATCGCCCAGCTTCCCAGTTGCTTACCGTCGCTTCCGTAACGCCAAGTGCTTTTCCTAGATGTTTTTGAGTCATAAACCGCTTAACTCGGAGTTTCTTTAGTGGCGATCGCTCGAATTTTTTAAACATTTCCATAAGCTAATTGACCCTGACCGTAAATTGATTTACGCTGACCGTAAATTGATTTACGCTGACCGTAAATTGATTTACGCTGACCGTAAATTGATTTGCTCTAGGCAAATATAGAAACATCAGATAGTATTGTTTTAACAAATTGTGCTTTACGGGAATAGCGGTCTTTTCTTTGATTAGAAATTGTACGCGGTTTTACCGTTACAAAGCATCAAACCTATCCAAAATTATTGGTCAAAGCTATGTTGCAAGATTCATCATCGAACCAAACATCGCCCAATGTTTTAACCAACCAAACCTTTGAGGCCGATCGCGAAGCAGTCCGTCACGTCATCATCGGTTCGCCGCTGGGGGTACGGCGAACTATCCACCAACTGCACGCATTGCGCTACGAGGAAGCTGTTCGTTGGACTCATCCGTTAGCGCAGCCCTCGAAGAGGATCGCCATTCCCGACAATCGCATCATTATTACACCCGATCAGGGAGAAATCATGAGTCTGTTAGTCAAATTAATCCGCCTGCAATGAAGTCTAAATGTGCGATCGATGTTTCTAGAATTGAGTCAAAAGTGCGATCGGGATTATTCAGCCATCTCGTACCATCCAAACCAGCATTCCCAAAATTTCGTCCACCGGAGGCAAGGCATAGTCATTAAGATCGATCGATACAATTTTTTCCTCTAGTTTGAGAAATCGCAACTGCGTGCCGTTACTGACACTGCCATAAATAACTGAAATTGGTTTCCCCTTCGCTTCATTAAACTTCTGCATTGCCACCATTTCTGCAACGCACTGTCCAATTCCTGTCTTCAAATCGGCTTTTTTAGCCTCAACAACCGCCACTGCGGGTGCTTCAATCTCCAGCATTTCGGGAGAACGACTAATCAAATAATCACAAATCCCGTTTATACCAATTTAATATGAAGCTGCATAGAATAAAGCTTCAAGAATGAAAGTGTAAGAAGATAGTGAACTGATTTCT
>NZ_JAUBUB010000150.1:0-9888 GCF_036705265.1 Microcoleus sp. B4-C2 | reverse complement strand
ATTTTAAATCACCCTAACCTTCCTTCAGTCTTGTCTTATGGTACTCTGGCTGCTTAAAAACTGTCCGGAGTATTGTTAATTAGAGACTTTCCTTAAGGAAGATTTAAAATAAACGTATTAATACTTCTTTGATTTTGCCGCGCTTAAAACTATTAGAATTAATTCCCCTAGATGCTGATATTTCAATGAGTTTGGGCAGAGATTGATTGGGGAAAATTTGAGTATCGCGGTAGATTTTTTCGATAAAATCGCAGTTAGAATTAGACAGCATAACTTTCACGCCTCGTTCTGCAAGTTCTGCAAAAATATCTCTCAGTTTAATCTGTTCCGATTCTTTAAAATTATCCCGGCTGTAAGTCGTGAAGTTACTGGTGGCACTGATTGGATAATAAGGCGGGTCAAAATAAACAAAGTCTTCGCTGCTGGTAGCAAAATCCAAAATTTCATCGAATTTTCTGACTTCAATTTGAGCGGGCGCGAGTAAAGATGAGACCGATCGCAGTAAATCTGCTTGACAAATGTTAGGATTTTTGTATCGACCTATGGGAACATTAAATTCACCTTTTGAGTTTTCTCTGTAGAGGCCGTTGTAACAAGTTTTATTTAGGTAAATCAGGCGTGCTGCTTTTTCTGTATCTGTTTTGTAGGAGCGCGATCGCACCGAGTAATAATAATCTTTATTGTTCTTGCTGTGTTCTGACTGATGCTCCTCTAAAAGGAGAATCAGCTCCTCAACTTTATCCCTGACACAGCGATAAGCATTAATCAACTCAGGATTAATATCTGTTAAAACAGCTTGCAAACCAGGGTGCTGCTGTGCTAAGTAAAAAAATACAGCTCCGCCACCCAAAAAAGGCTCGTAGTAAGTTGTGAACTTTTCAGGAAAATAAGGTTGATATTGTCCAATCAACCGAGTTTTGCCTCCAGCCCATTTCAGAAAGGGACGTGGCAAGACGAAAGAAGGTGCGGCAGCAGACATTTATCTAGAAATAACGGCCCTATAATATTTATCACAACTAGAACTCAATAGACATACTTCTGAAGTTGTTACCGGAGGTGGCGTGGCATTAAACAGAGAGTGCTGGAGCCATCGGCGAAAAGTTTTCGTTAGAATTATATATGTCAGCCTCGCCGGCAAAAATGCCCGATCGCCCGATCGGCAGATTTAGCTCCGGCTGTGCCAAAATTGTCTAACTCGCTCACAAGTGTTGCCAGTCAAAGCTCGTGCTGTGACACTTTACCCTACCAAGCTCATGCAAGATTTTATTAATAACGTCTCTCGCTACCCGCGCTTTTTCATTACGATATGCCTGGGAATTTTCTTTTTCCTGTTCGAGCGACTCAAACCCCTGCTCGATCGACCGGCAACTGCGATCGCCCTGATTAGTTCGATTGTAGCGACTTTTGTCTTTCTAACTTTTACACTGCGGGCTATGTTAGGCCTGAGTTCGGTTTAAAGCCAAGCTAGAGCGCAAACATCAACGGCAAATTCAGTTAAAACACTAACTCCCAAAGTAACTGCGAACTCTTGCAGGCGATCGCACACTTGACAATAGTCGCTGCGATAGATTGGAAGAGGAAGTTAGTCAGCAGCGTTACGTCAGCGCTGCTCAACCAAGGCGCAGGCAAACATTACCGAAGTGCAGGACAAGCGTTTGGGGCTATCAACATTCACTGGGGAAATACTGCACCTCTGTTTCCCCGGTGTCCCACTTAATCATTAGGAAGCGGCACACCCCGCCCCGCTTTCCTCTCCCGTTAACCTGACGGTATCACGAGAGTTTCCAGCGGACAAGACAGATGAAGTTTGAACATATCTATCAATTTTTTCAAGACCCCCCTCCTGTTTATCTAAACAAGGAACTAGCGGTGTGTTACATTCTCTCCGTGTTATTGCGCGGAGATTCCTACGGTACAGAACTGATTGGCCAACTAGAGAGGGAATTCCCCATCTACCGACTTTCTGATACCGTTCTCTACAGCGCTCTGAAATTCCTTGAAGATGAAGCCGTAATCACCGGTTACTGGAAAAAAGTAGAAGGACGAGGCCGCCCCCGCCGGATGTATCAAATCCTCCCTGAGTGGCGGCACCAAGCTCAAGACCTCGCTCGTCTCTGGCACGATTACATTGGTCAGGGAAACGGCGCGTCAGAGCGTCGTTCCCGCGCCTTAGAAACCGGTCACATGGGTTAACCGAGTTTGAATCGGATGCCTAAACCCTGGAGATGCTGGCGCTACTTGCAAAGCGATTTGCCTGATTGCCTTCGCTTTGCTCGATCGCCGCACAGCGATTCAAGCATCTACACGGCGCGTCAGGACTTACGCATTGTCACTTGAGAATTAGGGATGATGGGGAGATAGGGGAATTGGGTGATGGAGAGAAAAACGCCTTGCAGAAGAAGCTTTCTGCGAATCTTGGTAAAAAAGTGTCTGCGTAAGTCCTCGATCGCTTTTTTATGTAAAGTTCTGTAAAGTAATAGTAGATAATTTCAATTACACAAACTTCTACCGATGGATACTGCTGTTCTTCCTTCTACCTTTGTGCTGACGCTACTGTTGGCTGTTGGCTTGTTTTTCTTCATCAAGGCTTCAGTCAAAGATCGAATCGAACAAGTCAAGCTGGCTTCCGAGAGCGCCCAAGAGTCACTGTTAACCGACTTACAACAGTATTTTGCCCAGAGAGCTTACCGAGTTGCAGCCGTCGATGCCCCCAACTATAAAGTCACGTTTGAGGGTTTTGTGCGGCCGAGTTGGTTTCTAGCTATTTTTCTAACTCTGCTGAGTGCAGGTGGCACTCTGTGCTTGGGACTGGTTTTGGGAATGCTAGTTCCTCAGCAGGGTCAAATTTTCCTAGCTTTGGTACTGCTGTCCCCGCTGGCGGGGGTATTTTACTGGAAAAAAGCTGGACGCTCTGAGCAAGTCTCCCTCAAACTCGAATCAGTTGCTGAGTCGGGAAGCCAAACCAAGAGCTTTGTTACTGTCAGAGCTCACCGCGATGAACTAGCAGCTATGCAAAAAGCTTTAGATTTGAAACCGATCGATTATAAAGTTTGACGCGGAACGTTTTTTGATATGCTAGATGCCGTAGTTAGACTTCTAGCTGACAAACAGATGACTCAAGAGCGGATCTCTCGTTGATAAACCAGTGGCTGTTTTTTTGATCGACAAATTCGATCGACAAATTCGATCGACCAAACAGTCAATCAAAAAAAACCATTATCGTGAAAGTGCCAATTGTGGCGATCGCCCTTGGGCTGCGATCGCGCCTGTTGCGATGGCTCCTTATACCCTAATTTCTAAGGACTTTTCGCAGAAATTTCAGTTGGCACTCTCCAGACAATGAGAACTCTCGCGCTTTTGTTAAAAAACTTAGAAAAACATTGCTGTCAATGTTTTGAGCTAAACATTTTGAGCTATGCGCGACTGGCTGACACCACAGGAATTTTTTCTGTGGTAGCTTCCAACATCACCTTTAAGCTGGGAAACAAGAAATGGTTCTCTTCTACGTATTGGGCTCCAAATAAACCTTTTTCAGCCCAGAAGTATCTGTCAGTGGTATGCTCGTTACGCTTGACTAACAGCAAAGCTGGGGGAGCAATGCCTTCTGCATGGATGAACTTGCGAGCCGCTGTTACGGGTTTATCTTCGCCGCTCTCGATGCTATATTGAGGCACACACTCTAAAATTCTGCGTCCTTCTTGTCGGCGGCGACTCTTGCGTTTGCGTCTCCTGGCCAATTTCTTTACCTCCTCTGTGAGCAGACAGTATGAGCAGACAGGTTGTAATGATAGCTACCAAATCCGAGGCCAGTATATCCGTTCTAGCTCAAAATTTCAACTGTTTTTAATATATCGACATAATCTTAACATTCGTGCCGATCGACAAAAGTGTAGCGGTTGTGATATGGTTGGCCCCAAGTTCGGGCAATATCAAAGCTTGGGGATCGGTGGAAGCTGCGCGGACGGGGATGCGGGGCAATTTGGGTTCATGAAAGCCCCATGCCTTCAACATAGCTGCCTTCTATCAAAGGGAATAAATCTGAAATCGAGAAGTCTCTCATCAGTAATCGGCAGCCGATCATTTGTAATTTACTTAGAATTCCGTTAGATATCTTAATGTGGCGCTCATGTTAATGCCAGCGAGTTCAGAATTTGTCAAACTTTGCCGTTCGCAGGTGGCCATCGCCGTTAGTTTGGGAGCGAAATTCAGCGCGGTATACCTGACACAAGAGTTGGTAGAAGGCAGCGAAGCAAAGTTGGTGCCGATCGCAGTTTACCCAGAAACCTCAGCCGAATTGGAAGAAAATCAGGGGTTGAGGTTGCAATCTTCCGAAAGCTCGACAGTGAAACCGGTACCGCGACTGCTGGCGCCGCCTGTTGGGCCTGTGGAAGAATCAACGGTAGGGGCGATCGCACCCGATCGACTTCCGGGTAAGGAGCGCACTTCCCATCAGTGCCAAGGCCCGGAGAATTTGTGGCAGCAGCGGATGCAAATTGTGACGCCTCTGATACACGAGGGAGCTGTAATGGGACTCCTAGTCAGCGGTCGGCAAGACAGGCCTTGGAACGAGCGAGAGGAGGCTCAAATACAACAAATTGCTCGCACCTTAGCCCTAGCCTGCATTTTAGACCAGCGATCGCAGTGGATGCAGCAGGAATTGGGTTCGGCCCGGCAAATCCAGGCTCAGGTTTACGACACGATGCACAATTTGCTGCACCAGTTTAAAAGTCCGCTGACAGCGTTGCGAACTTTTGGCAAGCTGTTAGCGCGGCGGCTGGTACCGGAAGATAAAAACCGCAATGTGGCTTTTAGTATTGTCCGTGAGAGCGATCGGCTGCAAGAGTTGCTCGGCCAGTTCGATCGAACTGTTGACACCGGCGAAGCACATCTAAAACTGCGATCGGGCACTTCAGAAAAAGCAATGTCCAATGTCGAATCAATCCGGCATTCTCCTCTGTCGCTGTCACCTGCAGCCAATTTGCAGGAATCCTGTTTTGTTACAGAAGTCTTAAAACCGCTGTTAATTTCCGCCGAGGCGATCGCATCTGAAAGGAATCTGAAATTGGTAGCCGACATGGAGGCGGATTTGCCACCAGTCTGGGCGAACGATCGAGCTTTGCGCGAAGTTTTGAGCAATTTAATTGACAATGCTTTGAAATATACCCCTGCCGGCCGCCAAATTTATATTAAAGTCAGGTACAAAGCAGCAGATGGCGATCGGGCAGGATACAGCCAATTGCCTGCCATAGCAGTTGCCGTCAGCGACACAGGTTCCGGCATTCCTCCCCAGGATTTAGAGCATTTATTTGAGCGGCACTACCGGGGAGAAAAAGCGCAGACAGAAATTCCGGGTACAGGATTAGGTTTGGCGATCGCCCGCGATTTAGTCCGCCAAATGCAAGGAGAAATAGAAGTATTTTCCCCAGTCAATCCTGAATGGCTGCCATCGGCGGAAACTCATTTATATCCAACCGCTCTCGGCACTACATTTGTGGTTTGGCTGCCGGTGAATAAGTAACGAACTCTATTGCTTAGAGACATTTTTTATGAAGCATCTACCTTTATTCGATAAAATTCCCAATTTTTCAACTTCTTTAGAAGTTTTCAAAAAACACTTTTTTCGTGTACGGTTTTTAGCTGCTTTTAACATTCTGACTCTTCTGATTTTGTGCGCGCTGAGCATATACGCCAAACTCAACAACCAGGGAGACGGAGTTGAACGCCTGTTTAGCGATCCTTTTAATTTCTGGTTCCCTTACGAAGGCATTCTCACCGGAGTTTCCGAAGTCCTATGGTGCACCCCAGTCGCAATTTGTGCATTTACTTTCGGAGTGCTGCGCCAAAAAGAGCCGCGGAGTCGATCGGGGATATTCTTATTTTTTAGTGCTTTACTGCTGGGAGTCTTTTTCCTAGATGACAGGTTTCGGATGACTTTGATTATTTCTCGGTTGGGAATATCTAAGAAATTAATTTATTTGTGTTATGGTAGTGCAGTTTTCCTTTACGGAGTTAAGTTTTGGCGATACATCAAAACCACTCCTTACCTGCCATTAGTCGCAGCATTCCTATTGTTGGCTATCTCGCGGTTTGCGGATCCTTTACACTTGCGAAATCAAGGATTACACGCGATGTTAGAAGATGGCACTAAATTATTAGCTCTTCTGAATTTAGCCCTGTATTTTTGGTACGTCTGTCATCATGAAGTTTGGCGGCATTTCCAGCAAAGCGAAAAGCGTTGATCTCCTCCATGATATTACAAAAAAAGCCGTTGCTGAATTAGGGTATCACTAAGGAATGAGAATTAAATAACTTCCACTCTTGAAAGTGGGATGGGCTCTTATAGCCCGTCCAAAAAGGACGGGCTATAAGAGCCCATACCACAATAAAAATTAAAATTGTCAGTTATTTAATTCGCGATCCTAAGCAACGCCGGCGATCGCATAAAAGCCAAATAATTTCTTTAATTTTGATATGGCATGGGAAAATTAGCAAATTTTAGATAGTAAATTAATAATCGAAGATAATATCTGCTAAACTTGTCGTCTGATTTAGAATAACAAAAAGTTTTTCGTTTCAAACGAGCTATCAGGATGTATTAATCTTGTATTTTCGCGCTCAACTCTTGTCCTATATATACAGCATATTTCATGTAGATGTATATCGCGATCGACCGGGTTTCGAGCAACAAAATAAGTAATGATGCGAGAGATATAAAGAAACCCGGTTTCTGGGGTGCAGCTTTAGACACCGCAATGCCATTCCCTTACGGGGATTGAGCCATCGGGGGTTTACTTCATAAACCTGTAATCTGCTCTAAGTTATACCAATTCTCCACAATCTTGCAACAGTTATAAGTTTGTGGTTTGTTTCCTGAAACACTGTAAGCTGTTCTCCATTTAAATTGTGTGTCAAAAATCACTCAAATTCTTGTGGGATGGGCAGGCGAGTCCGTCCCGAATATGCAATTTTAACGCGCAACAGCTTATGCACCGGTGCGGATCTGTGAGATAGTCGCTTTTTTTGATAACTTTTCTAGGGCGACGCACCCGGAGCGCTACTGTTGCATGATTTTTTAGAATTAGTATTAGAAGAATGTGGCTAAAGCCGCAGCGCCTATCCCGAACCCAGAAGGGGGGAACTTGCTGCGGGGAAAAATCCTGTCATAATTCCGATTAATGAGCAATTACCCTATTCTCAGGCAACTGAAAAACGGTATACAATCAATTCAGCCCGATGAGTTTTCTAGGCATCCGCTACGGTGGCGATCTTAGTGGATCTACAGATAGTCGGCAGATCAATAATAAACTGCGTTCCCTGCTCTGGCGTAGAAATACACTCCAATTGACCGCAGTGTTTTTCTATCAGAATTTTTCTGCTGATGGACAATCCCATGCCTGTACCTTTTCCTATGGGCTTAGTAGTAAAAAAGGGAGTGAAAAGTTTAGCACGAACTGTTTCGGTCATGCCCACACCATTATCAGAAATTGTTACCAGGATGTGGGAAGCCGAGCTAATGTTGTCAGGCGAATTGCCGGGTACAACTTCAGTCCGAATCAAAATCTGGGGGTGAAAAACTGCACCATCTTCTCTACTTAGCCGCTCTTCTAAAGCATCTATAGCATTCGCTAAAAGGTTCATAAACACCTGATTGAGCTGACCGGCATAACAGTTCACAAGCGGCAATACGCCATAGTCTTTTATCACATTGATAGCAGGGCGATCGGACTTAGCCTTTAGTCGGTGCTGTAAGATCATCAAAGTGCTATTAATGCCTTCGTGGATATCTACTGATTTAATTTCAGTTTCATCCAACCGAGAAAAATTGCGTAGAGAGTGAACAATATTGCGAATGCGTTCGATCCCTAACTGCATGGAAGAAAGCAATTTTGGTAAATCATCTATGATAAATGGCAACTCTGCATCTTCTATTTCATGGACAATTTCTGCTTCAGGTTGCGGGTAATACCTTTGGTAAAGATTCAACATATTAATGAGTTCTTTAATATAGTCGTTGGCGTGGGACAGATTGCCGTAAATAAAGTTAACCGGATTGTTGATTTCATGAGCGACACCTGCAACTAATTGACCGAGACTAGACATTTTTTCACTTTGAACTAGCTGGAGTTGTGTTTCTTGGAGTTGTTTGACAAAATGATCTAAAGCAACAGATTTTTGGTGTTCTTTTTCTTCACTGAGACGGAGTGCTTTCTCTACTTGTTCGCGTCGCTCTATTTCAGCCTGCAAACTCTGACTCAGAGAAAAACTTCTCAAAGCTGTTAGGATCGTAGTGTATAGCTTTGATGTCGTTAATTCAGTTTTAGTTTTATAGTCATTAATATCGTAATTGATAATAATGCTTTTTTCCGGTACTTGTCCGGGTTGACCCGTGCGTAAAATAATTCGCACTAACTGATTGCCTAAAACTTCTCGGACATATTTAACAAAGTTTAAGCCAGCATCATCTGTTTCCATAATTACATCTAGTAAGATGATGGCAACATCAGGATTTTCTTGGATTAGCTGTCTAGCTTCACGAGCTGAGTAAGCATTAATGAAGGTTAAAGATTTATTTTCAAAGACAAACTTCCTGAGTGATATTTCGGTAGCGGTGTGAACTTGAGCCTCATCATCTACAACTAAAATTTTCCAGCTTTCACTCAGTTTTTCTTCTGTTGTTTCATCTGCAAACAATATCTCGTCATCCGAGTCGATCGCTTCGGCAAAGTATACTGTTTCTGGAGATGGTTGAGTTAAGAAATCGTCAAAATCACTTTTCATTGCTGTACACCTTTATTTTTTACTAATGTGTAGGTTTGAAGTTAGAAAACCTGTTAAGCTAAGCAAAAGGCAGAAGGGAGAAGATTTACACAGCAACCTTTTCAGTCATCCTTATTTTACTTCTAATTAGGTGGACTTACTTAGTTATCTTGGCCAGGAAATCGGAATTAGAACTCTACATTGGTGAATCAATTTGCATCGGTAATTTAATAATAAACTTGGTGCCTCTTCCCACCTCACTTAGACATTCAATTTCACCTTTTAGTTTTTGGGTGACTAAATTGTAGACAATATGTAACCCTAAACCACTGCCACCTTGACCACGCTTAGTGGTAAAAAATGGCTCAAAAATTTTACTTAAGTTTTCTGGGGGAATACCTTTACCTTCATCGGCGTATTCAAACCTTAGCCGATTACCTTCTTGCTCCCAATCAAAGATTAGTTCCCCAGAAATCCCTGGTTCGTAGGCATGAATCAGAGAATTGATTAGCAAGTTTGTCACAACTTGGGACAAGGCTCCTGGATAAGAATCTATAGCAATTTTGCTATCTCCCTTAATTTTAAGCGAATGTTGGCTATTTTTCAACTTTGGTTTTAATTGTAATAAAATTTCATCAAGATAAGGTCTGATCTGGAAAGTACGTCGTTCTTCGCTAGAGCGATCGACTGCTACTTGCTTAAAGCTTTGAATCAAGGCTGCTGCCCGCTCTAGGTTAATTAGAAGTGCCTTACTGCTTTGGGTAGCAATATCGACAAATTCTTCTAAATCCGATCGCTTCATTTTGCCACTTTTATAAATAGATGCAAATTCTGTGGTATTTTCTGCCAAAGCTGAAGCAACCGTGACACCAACTCCGATGGGAGTATTAATTTCGTGGGCAACACCAGCAACTAATCCTCCCAGAGATGCCATTTTTTCAGATTCGACTAGCTGTGTTTGGGTGGCTTTTAAAGCCTCTAGGGTGTTCGATAATTGTTGAGTACGATCGCTCACTAATTGCTCTAAGTTTTGATTAAACTCCTGTAAATTTTTGTAAAGCTGAGCATTTTCAATGGAAATAGCAATTTGGGCAGATAAAAGTTTTAACAATTCTAGGCGATCCGTAGTAA
>NZ_JAUBUB010000149.1:0-9968 GCF_036705265.1 Microcoleus sp. B4-C2 | reverse complement strand
CGCCCGTCCTTTTTGGACGGGCGGGACGCCCATCCCACAATAACAATTAAAATTGTAAGTTATTTAATTCGCGCTCCAAATGAGCGTTTCACGGAGTGATAATCGCTTTGGGCTACATACATATTTGGCCACTCATCTACTTATTTAGGAATAGGTTTTTCCCGAAATTGTGCGTGGGATATCAACATATAATACTTATAATTACTAATCACAATTTAGTAAAAAAGTCAATACAGTTTCATCAATTCCCTTTAGTTTCAAAGGCTTATATTTAACAATGCGATTTTCCTCCACATAATCTGCAACCGCCGCCGAAATTAGTACCGTGTTTGGTTCCGTCACCTCTTGCAAGCGGGCGGCAATATTTACGCTCGGCCCGATCGCAGTATAATCCGATCGATCGGGGCCGCCAAACATCCCCACCACCGCAGTACCCTGGTGAATTCCGCAGCGAAACCGCACCGGAGGGACGCCATTTTCCCCAACAATTCCCTGCTCCAACCAGCCCTTGTTAAGCTCCTTGAGAGCTCCCAGCATTTGCCCCGCAGCAGCCACAGCGCGGCGTACTTGCTCATTAGGCGTTAATTCCTCCGGCGCGCCAAAGAAAGCCATTACCGCATCTCCAACAAACTTGTCCACCGTACCGCCACTGTCAAAAATAGCCTTAGTCATTGCCGCCAAATATTCATTTAACAGCTCAGCTACCCGGCGCGATCGCAGCGTATTTGCCATTTGAGTAAAACCGACAATATCGCTAAACAAAATAGTAATCAATCGCGGTTCCGGGCGCAAATCCAAAGCCAAATCTCCAGCCGCTGCAGCCTTCACCATCGCCGGCGGCAAAAATCGGCGCAGCACCGACTCAGTTAAATAACTGTTCAACTGCTGCACTCGGCGCTCGTTTTGTTTGAGGGCGATCAAATTCCGTACTTCCGCCAACAATTCTCGATCGTTAAAAGGCTTGGACAAATAAGCATCCGCACCCCGTTCTACTCCTTCAATTCGAGTATCTTCGTCGGCTTTAGCAGTCAGCAAAATTGCCGGAGTTCCCTGCAATTCCTCATCTTCTCGAATCATCTTAATCAAATCCAAGCCTGAAATCAAAGGCATCATCAAATCCGTTATAATTAAATTAGGGCGACGTTTTTTAGCCACGGCAAATCCTTCTTCTCCGTTGCGGGCGAGCAAAACTGCAAAGCCGGAATCTCGCAGAATTGCCGACACATAAAAGCGCAAATCTGGATTGTCGTCCACCACCAAAACCGTTCCCACTGCTGTTTCCGATCGGACAGGTTGGAGCGACTCAAAGTTATGATTTTCAGCCTCATTTTCTGATAAATCCGCCTCCACATCGGCCAGTTCCACCGCAGCTTTCGATGAGTGAAACTCCGCAGGTATTTCTAGTACCTGTTCCGGGGGCAAGTGAGTCGAACCGAAGTGCAGCCAAACGGTAAAAGTAGTACCTTCGCCGTAAACTGACTCAACTGAAATTTGACCGCCGTGGAGTTCGACTAATTCTTTGACAAGTGCCAAACCTAAACCGCTGCCTTCGTAGGAACGACTAGCTGAACCTTCGGCTTGGTGAAACCGCTCGAATAAATAGGGAATTTGTTCGGTGCGAATGCCGATACCCGTGTCTTTTACTTGCAACAAACAGTGAGCGCCGGCAGATTCAACTTTCAGGGTGATAGTTCCGCCTTCTGGGGTGAATTTAACAGCATTTGATAGCAGGTTGTAAATAACTTTGTCGAATCTTTCCAAGTCCAAATAAAGTAAAGGACATTCTTGCAGTTGGGTAATTAAGTGCAGTCCTTTTTTCTCGCAGTAGGCGCGGAACGACTCTGCGGTAGAGTAACAGAAACCGACTAAATCGCAGGGGCGAAAACTTGGCTGCATCCGTCCGGCATCTAGCCGCTGCAAGTCCAGCAGTTGATTTACCAAGCGCAGGAGGCGGCGGGAATTACGCAAAGCGATTACGGCTTGTTCGTAGGGTAAGTCTTCTTTGCGTCTGCAAGCTGATTCTAGAGGGCCGATAGTTAGAGTTAGAGGGGTGCGGAACTCGTGGGAGATATTTTGGAAAAATTCGGTTTTGAGCCGATCGGCTTCCAGAAGCCGTTCTGCCTGCTGTCTGGTAGTCTGGTAGAGGCGCGACTGCTGCACGGCTAGAGCAGCTTGAGTTGCGACTATTTGGGCCAGGTCAATATCTGAGATGTTCCAGCGGCGGATGCTGTGATTTTGGCGCAGGGAAATGCTGCCGATGATTTTGCCTTCTGAGAGCAAGGGAACGACTAACAGGGCGCGGGCTGGCGATCGAACTTGCAGTTCTGTAACATTTAATTCGGGGTGTTCGTCGAGGTCTTCGATCGCCACCGGCTCTTTTGATACCATAACTTGCAACAACAGCGGATTGCCCCGAATCGGCACCAAAGACTGTGGCAAAGAAGGATGGGCAAAAACCCAGGCGCGAGTGTTAGCAGCAGCATCACCAGAATCCGTCTCGTAGCCCAGAGGGTTCGCAACTAGCTCTGGATTATCAAGAAAACCCTGTTCTACAGCCACGGTATCCCTATCTGTGTCGTATAGCCCCACGCATTGGACGTATTCATCATCTTCTGTCCACAGAGATAGGGCGCAGCCGTCAACTTGCAAAGCTTGGCCGAGTTGTTGAGTAATGGCTGCAAAAATATTTTGGGGATCGAGACTCGATCGAATTGCCGTAGTAATAGTATTGACTAAGGCCTCGCGCTTGGCCAGCGCCCGCACCTGTTCGTAAGCCCGGGCTTGAGAAAGCGCCAAAGCCGCTTGGTCTGCCACGGTAATTACCAACTGTACCTCGTGGTCTTGCCACTGGCGCGGTTCCTCAAACTGGTGCAGCGCCAAGACTGCCATCAGTTCGATTTTGTAAAATAGCGGTACGATCAAGCTCGATCGAATATTCGCAGCTTCGTAAGCCTGCTTTCGCTGTGGATTATCCCAGTTTAAAACTCGATCGTCAGTTTGGGCATCTTGAATCACCTCCACATCCAGAGTTTCCCAAACCAAATCCGGCAGCAAATCCGGGGAGAGTTCGGCAGCAGAAGCATCACCGGGCGTGACTTCCTCATCGCCCCCCACACCTTTAGTTTCTGCCTTCTGGTAAACGAACCACTCATCGGCCACCCGGCCGTCTTGGAACGGCCGCAGCAGACAGCAACTCACCTCAAACATCTGCCCGACAGTTTCCACAATTCTTTGCAGCATTTGCTGGTAATTGGGAGCCGATCGGATAGTATTGGTAACGGCATAAAGCAGCGATTCTTGGCTCAAAGCACGGCGCAGTTCATTGGTGCGCGTTTTCAGAAGATTGTGAGTCTCAACAGCTTGACTAACAAGATTGATCAGCTCTTGAGCATCCCAAGGCTTGGTAACGTATTTGAATACTTTGCCAGCGTTAATAGCTTCTACTAAATCTTCAACATCCGTATAGCCAGTTAAAATAATTCGGATCACATCGGGGTATTGAGCCGCCGTCAGGCTGAGAAACTCCGTACCGCTCATTTTTGGCATTCGCTGGTCAGAGATAATCACTGCTACTTCTCCCTCTTTTGCCAAAATTTCGAGAGCAGCGGGGCCAGATTCGGCTCTGAGCACTTTATAGTCTCGATGGAAGGTGCGGTAAAGCAAGTCGAGGTTATCCGGTTCGTCATCGACTATCAGAATTTTTAGCTTAGGATTTTCTTGGGAATTCATGCACCGTTCTCCTGTGCCCCGGGGCTGTTCGATTTAATAAGTCTGATTAAAGGAAGAATTCGCCGATTTAAATTGCTGAAGTCATACCATTTTCGATTTTCTATCTTCGATTTTCGATTGCGAATGACTCCTGACATAAGGATTGGGAGTTTGCCTAGGTCGCCATTATTTTGGGAAAATGGTATCACAATAATTCGTGGATATGAATTTGTTGTAAGTATGCCGAGGCAAGCATCAACCTTGATTTTTGATGTCTGGGTTTTCAATTCGGAATTCTTCTGAGCCACAGTTATCTGTCGTGCACCCCAATTTTATTATTCAATGATATTCACATAAACTCGTCTCCAGATAAATTTCTTTCACCCCTTACCTTGAGGCAGCCGGAGATCAAACACAAATCTGGCCATTTTAACTGCCGTCTGGATATCTCAGAATACAGAGGAATAACCGTCTTGATTGTGAGTTGATTAGCCAAATTTATGTTTGCTCCTGCCTCCTGGGAATATTTTATTTGGTATGTGAAAGCTGCCCGCAGCAAAATACTATAGACAACCAACATCTTCGCCTGTGTTTTTTCCCACAAGTAATAGCAACTTTAACAGTCAGCCAAGGATAGCGACCACCATCGGGCCCTGAACCCCTGACTGATATTCGGGGGTGGCCCACAGACCACAGAGGTGTCTGTGGGAGTGACGCAATTGCTGTACCATTTTAGTTAGACTTGCACTTTTTTCCCCGATATCGGCATTTTTTGTGCGTCCTGCAGGCCAACGCCCAAGCTAATTACTGCGGCGAAACACCGCAAGTTTGAGCATCCATCTGTTAATCTTAGCTAGGGATGTACTCTGTGGAAACCGATCGGTCGATTTTAGATTTTAGATTTTAGATTTTAGATTTACTCCACAGATGAATCGGGGAGCTTGAACTAGGGTCTAAAATTTTGATCTCTCCACGACGAGTGTCGGTGGCTTGTATCTGTTTTTGGGCAGGGTCAATCAGCTCGATCGAGGTTTTGAAGGTCTCGCGCGCAGCAGAGTATCGAACCGACGGGGAAAACCCCTGCAGACTGTTTCCAGGCATCCAAATTTAAATTGGACGTTGGAAAAGTACCAAGTAGCTCAACAGGTAAGGCCGGTTCGATTGGGGACGGGCGATGGATAGCCCAGAACTGCTGAAAGCTGGGGTGCCAGGCCGGGGGGCGGCGGGGAACATCCGACGCGCCAGCGATCCCAGTGTTAGTATGGTCAGTCGTTGAGTTTTTCAACTACCGCTTGACGGATAAATTATATTCGATCGGGTATTTCAATAAGCAGAGAGCGGTAGGATTTCGGGAACCTGACGTTAAAACCTTTGTGATTGTTTTTAATACCTTGCCCGCTAAGCTGTCGCGCATTTAATTTGTAAGCTACCGTTTACTTAAACTCTTGTGATGCCGGCCGAAAGCCAGGGATCAAGCTTCAATTTAAAGGCCAAATAGCTGATCCACAAATCTAGTATTAGGGGATGAGTTTTATTTTTTCATAACTAGAGTATTAAATGCTAAAAATTTTCCATTTACCTCAAATGCTACTTAAAGTCTATCGCCAAAAAATGTAATTTAATCGGGCAAATAAACTATGCCTATAAGTTACGTTATAAGAGCAGTATAACATCAGTGAATTTTCTAAGAGGGTAGCTTAGAAACCCGCGTAAAAAAAATTAATATAGTGGCCTGGCATTGTGAATCCTTCATTTTTTTCCTCACCATCTCACCAACAACAAACTCCCGGACTTTCTGGTTTTTCGATCCGGGTGGCTGCGCCCAACGACTTAACGCAGCTAGCTGATATTTTAGCCATGAGCTTTCACTCCCGCGAGGGGTTTGTAGAATGGGTGTATCCAGTGTTGCGTTTGGGCATTTACGAAGATTTAAAAAATCGACTGCGTTCTAAGGCAGAACATTACATTTGTCTGGTTGCTGAGCTAGTCTCGCGCGAGGAGGGAACGCAGAATTATCGATCGCACCGAGATCAGCGCATAACAGGAACAGTAGAAATGGCTCTGCGTTCTCGCTTCCCTTGGCAAATCCCTAGTTCTGACTATCCTTATTTGTCGAATTTAGCCGTTCACCCGGAGTACCGGCGGCAGGGAGTTGCTCAACAATTGCTCAGCAACTGCGAGGAGACAGCCAAAGAATGGGGATTTTCTGAGATTTACCTCCACGTTCTGGAAAATAATCACGCGGCGCGACAGTTATACTATCAGGCCGGCTATCGCTTGCAACAGGTGGATTGGAATTGGACTGGTTGGCTGTTGGGCCAGCCGCGCCGCCTGTTTTTACGCAAGCAGATTTCGCTATCCTAAGCTAAGTATTTGAATTGATTATGGGGAATTGGGGCTTCGCCAAGAAAAAGGAAAAAATAGCTCTTCTTTCCTTCTATTGTGAATCAATGGAATGGGAATGGGGAATTATTGATGAATTTTAGTTGACTCTTAAGCCCGATCACAAAACACAATAAAATTAGTTGCTAGTAAACAGTATTTGTTACCAACCCTTGTGTACCTAGGAACACCTGAAAAACTCCATACAAAGTTATATCAACTCCCGTCGCCTCGTCGCGCGTAAAAACAAGTCAAAAATCACGGACGCTGCAACAGAAATTGCTCTAATTAATCTGCGTTAATCTGTGTTTATCTGCCCACATCGGCGGTTTTAAAAAGAAAATTTATTAACCGCAGATGACAATGGATTGACGCTGATTCACGCGGATAATAAGAGATTTATGAATAATTTCAAGGCTAACAGATTTGATCTTATACCAAATCCGGCTGGAATACACCCTTATTTTTTAGCATTTTAGAGAGGGACAAAAAGCCACTGTAAGAGCCATGACAAAAGCCGATCGCTACAAAGTTTCTAACCCGGATTGAGTATTGTGATGAACGCCACAGAAGTTCTAATCTGCTGTGGCGTTTTGTTCGCCAGAACAGGAGACTTTCGCCGCCAATTCTAGAGCTCAGAGAGATTTGGTAGGAAATCCGAGGAGCCGATCGCCCCGTTAACCCCAACCAGATTTGCTAGAACCCGATCGGTTCCTGCTACTAGCAGCAACGTACCGTTCGGAGTGGCGCTAAATTGCAACTGCTGGAAACTCAGGCCGTCGGTCAAAACCAACTTATCGACGCCTACCTCGAAGTTAATGACAGTATCAGTGCCGCCATCAGCACTTAACACATATCGATCGCTCCCAATACCTCCAATTAAAGTATCCTCGCCCAAGTCGCCAAACAGCCAGTCATCTCCAGATCCCCCATTGAGAAGGTCGTTATCTTTACCACCAATCAGAGTATCGCTGCCAGCATCTCCGTTGATAGTATCTTGGCCTTCATTGCCGTAGAGCAAGTCATCGCCCTCACCGCCGTTGATGCAGTCTTGCTGGCCGTTTGCCCCCACCGAGACACCCCGGTTATCAGCACGATCGCCATAGATAGTATCGTTGCCCTCGCCACCGCAGAGTTCATCGCTGCCGTCACCGCCGTAAATCGAGTCGTCACCTTGATCTCCGTGTATGAGGTCGTTAGCTTTACCGCCGTAAATCAAATCGTTGTCTTCACCGCCACTGATGGTATCGTCACCCTCATCGCCGAACAGCACATCAGCACCGAGGCCACCAAAGAGCAAGTCTTGGCCGCCAACATCTTGAGCTCGACTTCGAGCACCACCGTACATGGTGTCGTCGCCACTGTCGCCAACAAGGGTATCAGAGCCAAGTTCGCCCCAAATCAGGTCATGATCTTTGCCACCCCAAACACAATCATTGCCTTTACCTGCTTGCACCGTATCATTACCATGGCCGCCGCCGATGATGTCATTGCCACTGCCACCAAAGAGCAAGTCTTGTTCCCCGATATCCCCGATGGACTGGGAACTGCCACTGTCACCGAGCAGAGTATCGGCTCCTTCGCCGCCGTAGAGAGTATCGGAGCCTAATTGACCGTAGATGATGTCATTGCCTTTACCTCCGTAAGCGCGATCGTTATCTTTGCCTGCAACCAGCGTATCGTCGTCTTGTTGGCCGTGGAGGAAGTCGTCACCGAAGCCTCCGTAAAGCAAGTCGCGTCCCTGGGAGTCGCTGGCCCTTTGGTCGCGGATTCCCCCAAACAAGCTGTCGGAGCCGATGCCACCAAACAACGTATCGGAGCCGAGTTCGCCCCAAATCAGGTCATTTTCTTTACCTCCAAGGGCAATATCGTCACCTTTGCCGGTATGGATGGTATCGTCGCCCTCGTTGCCGTTAATGAGGTCTGCACCCTCGCCTCCGAAGATCAAATCGCGAGCATCGTCAGGACTCTGGGAGTTGTTCTCCCCGGTGTCTCCGAGAATCGTATCGGCACCTCGATCTCCAAACAGAGTGTCCGAGCCTAAGTCGCCGGCAATCCAGTCGTTTTGTTTGCCTGCAAATACGATATCGTTGCCCTCGTCTCCGTAAACAATATCGGTGTCAATGCCCCCAAAAATCGTGTCATTGTCTTCGTTTCCGTAAATTTCGTCCGCGCCGTCTTCACCTAAAAGCAGGTCATTACCTTCAAAACCGACAATTTTTTGGTTGCCTTTGGTGTCTACGATCAAGTCATCGCCGTCGGTTCCTTTGGTGGTTTGTCCCTCGGAAAATTGTGAAATAGGCCGGACAAATCCAACTGCAGGTGGTTGCGGCGGGGGCGCAAAGTTAATTCCCGGTTTTTCAATAATGGGCTGACACAAACAGTCGGTATCTGTTTCCCCGATCGGATTTGAGACGATCGGCGTGGGGGGCGTTGGTGTGGGAGTTGGCCCATCCGCCCCCAAGATAGCGACAAAAGTAGCGGGAGCGGGACTGATGGCACCGCTGTTGTCTGTGGCGCTATAGGTGAAAGTGGCTCCTGTAAAGTTGCCTGTGGCTTGCAAAAATAGTTGCTGTAACTGTTCTGGCGTCAGGACTTGACCTAGTGTGACGGGTACACCCCCGTTGGCTGGATCTCCTAAAAACAGGACTGCTTGGTCTGGTGAGGGCAGGCTGTTGATGGTGTAAGAGACGATCGACCCGTCGGGGTCACTTCCTCCCAATCCTGTGACTAACTGGCTGCTGTTGGGCGCGAGGCGGGAGTTGGCATTGTTGGCTAAGGGCGGTTGGTTGTCAGTTGGCAGTATGGCCGCGACAGTAGCGACAGCGGGACTGGATGCGCCGCTGTTGTCTGTGGCGCTATAGGTGAAAGTGGCTCCTGTAAAGTTGCCTGTGGCTTGCAAAAATAGTTGCTGTAACTGTTCTGGCGTCAGGACTTGACCTAGTGTGACGGGTACACCCCCGTTGGCTGGATCTCCTAAAAACAGGACTGCTTGGTCTGGTGAGGGCAGGCTGTTGATGGTGTAAGAGACGATCGACCCGTCGGGGTCACTTCCTCCCAATCCTGTGACTAACTGGCTGCTGTTGGGGCCGAGGCGGGAGTTGGCATTGTTGGCAACTGGCGGTTGGTTGTCAGTTGGAGTTGGAGTTGTGGGAGTTGTGGGAGTTGGCACTATCAGTCCATCCACAGTAGCCGTAGCAGGGGGACTGATAGCACCCCTGTTGTCTGTGGCGCTGTAGGTGAAATTGGTTCCTGTAAAGTTGCCCGTTGTGAAGAAAAATAATTGCTGCAACTGTTGAGGAGTCAGGACTTGGCCTGGTGTCACTGGTACGCCGCCCAAAGCTGGATCTCCTAAAAATAGGACTGCTTGGTCTGCTGGGGGCAGGCTGTTGATGGTGTAAGAGACGATCGACCCGTCGGGGTCACTTCCTCCCAATCCTGTGACTAACCTGCTGCTGTTGGGCCCAAGGCGGGAGTTGGTATTGTTGGCCAATGGCGGTTGGTTGTCAGTTGGAGTCGGTGTGGGATTTGTTGGAGTTGGAGTCGGTGTGGGATTTGGGGAAACCGGCCGCAAGATAGCCGCCACCGTAGCGACAGCGGGACTGGTGGCGCCCCTGTTGTCTGTGGCGCTGTAGGTGAAATTTGCTCCTGTAAAGTTGCCTGTTGTGGAGAAAAATAGTTGCTGTAGCTGTGCTGGAGTCAGGACTTGACCGGGTGTGACTGGTACGCCCCCGTTGGCTGGATCTCCTAAAAACAGGACTGCTTGGTCTGGTGAGGGCAGGCTGTTGATGGTGTAAGAGACGATCGACCCGTCGGGGTCACTTCCTCCCAATCCTGTGACTAACTGGCTGCTGTTGGGCGCGAGGCGGGAGTTGGCA
>NZ_JAUBUB010000148.1:0-10046 GCF_036705265.1 Microcoleus sp. B4-C2 | reverse complement strand
GTTTCCCATGTATAGTAAGTGTTCGCGAATGGCGCACCTTACCTGGATCGTTAATGGTTTAAATGCTCCACAGCTTAATTTGTTGTCAACACTTTACAATTATCAGTGAACTCTCAGGTCTAAAATTCAAAACCTTTAAATTTAACATAGATTTTTTTGCAAGAGGTCTATTACAATACCGAGATTCCCAGTGTTTGAAAGCTTCTTGCAAAAATGAGAATTGCTGGGGTTGTGAGTCATAACCTGTGCGCGTGCAGTACCTCCGCGTCACAGAGTTGACACTCTCCGACCTGAAGGTGCGGAGATTCTTAAGAAGTTTTGACGCTCTTAATGGCGCTGTCAAGACACATCTAGACGTTCAAAACAACTACCTTTCGGTGCTGCAATTACGCTTACTTTTTGTATGCTTTCGTTCGCACTTCTCAACACTAGCCAGTTCGGTACGCTCCCCATCCTGCGCTGCTTGGCTGTACCTTAGTCTTTCTCAGTCAAAAATGCTGAGAGTGTCTTACTGCCCGGAATTTCACCAAAAAACTGGGTCTGAAGCCCCGTCCTTATAGGACGGCTTTACATTGAATTAAATCCCCTTTCGGGGTCGGAGAGGGAATTTAATGCAACCTCTCCGATTTTTGGGGAATGGTTGCCCCAAACTCCCATTTCTGGGGTAAAGTTAGCTTCGACAAAGTTATAAAGGCTTGTTAGGCTAGCAGCACTGTCGAGCGTGACCTTAAGACTGTTTAACCACTAGCGACAGAGCAAGGGACTAGCTTCGCATCAAGCGGGTGTCGTGACCTAAATAACGTAGCTATTTAAAGCTTAGTCTGGTCAGAATGGCCTGTTAGATTTCTCTTTCAAGCCTCACGCCTTTAGGCTGAGGTTTCTGACCGTTCTAGGAATGGTTCAGCACGTAGTTGATACGCCTACTTGTTCTGCACAATTCAATTCTAACACAATACACTCGTAGCCTAAAGGCTACAACTGCGTTTCATACCCTGCGGGAAAGACCGGGGTTCTCACGCGACGCGCTATAGGCGATGCCCGAATAATCCTCGAAAAACTGCACTGCGACCTCATCCGAAATCTTCAATGCTATATCCCGATTCGCGGTGAGCACCTCGCACCTCGATCTTTATATTCGAGAAGCTGTCGCCAACGGTGGGTTGTCCCGACGATCGCACGTTGCGACTACTTTGATCGCCAGCCTCCATCACCGTATAACCGGCAGCCCCAGCTTCCTCGATGATCTTGGCGATCTTTTTCAGCAGCACCTTTTCAGCAGAACCTTTTTCGTGACAAGGCAATACTCTATGGTTTTTCCTTGAACCATATCTTTAAGTTTATGCCAAAGATCGGCGAATTCACTACCCTCTGTTGAGAAAGATTGACTCAGATTAGCGGAAGCATTTTATAAAAAACACTTATCTTTTTGGCGCAATGACAACCATTCAACCAGCAAATCTAAGTATAAACTTAAGAATACCGTTCAAGGCGAAAGCATAGATGTCTGTCTTCTGTTCGACATCAATGTCAGCTTTGAGCGACCCAGTCTCTCTCCTTGAAACACTCTCCATTCACAGTTGAATTTCTGACAGGTATTTCCGTAGCGGCGGGCAAGTGCCCGCCACCGCCACACACATTCGAGCAGCATGGAGCGTACACAATGAACAAGTTTGACTCAACTAAACTGCGGACCCAATTTGACAACACCAGCGAAGGCTGGCTAGTGCAGGTGTATAGCGCAGATCGCCGCCTGCTCTGTGTGTTCGATTCGTCTCACGCCTGGACTTTTTTGTTGGGCTGTGGGTTCGGTCTCCTACTGGCGGTGGGGTGGTTTAACCTTGCCAGTTACAGTCCATCCACGACTTATGAACCGTCAACAGCTCCCCCTGAAATGTGGATTGATTAGCTCAGTCATTGCTAGAAGAGTGGTGTCCACGCAACTCCTGTTCCTGATTTTGCTGATCCCATACCGTCCTCGGTGCAATATCCGTGTATAGAGAAAATTCTGCGATCGCAATTTACACTGACGATATACGGGTTTTCTGAGAATAAAAGGAAAACTTATGATTTGAATTTGAAATTATGTGGGATATCCATGTAAAGCGATCGCAAGTTTGTGCGAAATTAAGAATATGACTTAAGTACATAGAATTTTGGGTCTTAATAGGTATTGATCTATAGAAGTTACTGCGGGACAGCGACACCTTCTAGCCCCATTCGGAGAGCGGCCATCTCTGAATCCCCTGCCCACAGGTGTTGGCGTAACACCTGTGGGCAGTATTGAAGCGCTGCACCCTTACTTCTTAAAGCTCACCGATCACAATAATCGCTCTTCGTTAGAGGAGGCAGCAGGAGGTATTCATGGATTTTTTGTCCTTGTTCTTAATGGACTTCTTTAAGCAGTTGCAGTCCCCAACACTTGGGTTTTTGATTGGTGGTATGGTCATTGCCGCCCTTGGTAGCGAATTGGTAATTCCAGAGGCGATTAATCAGATCATCGTCTTCATGTTGCTCATGAAAATCGGTCTGACCGGTGGTCAGGCGATCCGCAATTCCAACCTGACGGAGATGGTGATACCCGCAGCGTCTGCTGTAGCAGTAGGGGTTCTTGTTGTATTCATCGCGCGCTATACGTTGGCCAAGCTGCCGAAGGTCAACACCATAGATGCGATTGCGACCGGGGGATTGTTTGGTGCTGTGAGTGGCTCTACCATGGCTGCAGCCCTGACACTACTGGAAGAACAAAACATGCCATACGAGGCATGGGCTGCCGCACTCTATCCCTTCATGGATATCCCAGCGCTCGTAACGGCGATTGTGGTGGCCAACATTTATCTCAACCAGAAGAAGGGTAGTGCAGCAGCCCACTCTACCGTGCAGCAGTCTTTCAGCAAGCAGCCCGTTGCAGCAGGCGATTATCCCAGCACCCGGCAAGAGTATCTCAGCAAGCAGCAGAAGCCTGCGGATAATCGGGTCAAGATATGGCCGATCGTGCAAGAAAGCCTCCAGGGTCCTGCCCTATCGGCAATGTTGCTCGGCATTGCTCTTGGCCTGTTCACCCAGCCGGAAAGTGTCTATAAAAGCTTCTACGACCCCCTCTTCCGCGGCTTGCTTTCGATCTTGATGCTGGTCATGGGTATGGAGGCTTGGTCAAGACTTGGCGAACTACGTAAGGTGGCCCAGTGGTACGTCGTGTATAGCGTAGTGGCACCGCTGCTGCATGGGTTCATCGCCTTCGGTCTCGGCATGATTGCCCACTACGCCACAGGATTCAGCCTGGGCGGTGTTGTGATCCTGGCCGTCATCGCCGCCTCCAGTTCAGACATCTCCGGTCCGCCCACGTTGCGAGCCGGGATTCCGTCGGCCAATCCCTCCGCCTACATCGGCGCATCCACAGCCATCGGTACACCCATTGCGATCGGCTTGGCAATACCGCTCTTCCTCGGGCTTGCCCAGGCGATCGGTGGCAGCTAATCCCAGACGGGTCGCGGTCTGTCGGCGCTCCCTTGACCCGCCAGACCAAGCGACTCAATATATTAAGATCAACATACGTAGGTAAGGAAGTAACCAACATGCCCAAGCCAGCCAAAAAGCTTGTCATCGTCACGGAAAAGATTCTGCTGAAAAAGATCGCCAATATCATCGAAGAAGCCGGGGCAACCGGTTATACGGTTCTGGAAACCGGCGGTAAAGGCAGTCGCAACGTGCGATCGTCGGGACAACCTAGCGTTTCTGACACCACGGCGAATATAAAATTCGAGGTGCTCACCCCCGATCGGGATATGGCGGAGAATATTGCCGATCAGGTCGCAGTCAAGTTTTTCCTCGATTTTGCGGGCATGATCTATATCTGTGACGCGGAGGTACTGTACGGGCACAGTTTCTGTGGACCAGACGGCTGTTGAACCGAGACGACACAGACCTAAAAAGCCGGGGTCATGCCCCGGCTTTTTAGTAGCCGTATTTCTTGCCTGCGGACTTGGGTCTCAGTTGCAGTCCCCAGCGCGAGGCTTTCTGATCGGTGGTATGGTCATTGCCGCCAACGATGTAGCGAACTGCAAATTCCAGATGCGATCTATAGCCCAGGCTCGAATAGTGATTGAACATATTAATAGGAGTCTAAAAGTTTTCAAATTTTTGTCAAGTCGTTATAATCGTCGCCGCCGTTATGGTCTCCGTTGTAATTTGTTGTCAACACTTTACAATTATCAGTGAGATATCAGGTCTAAAATTCAAAACCTTTAATTTTAACATAGATTTTTTTTTCAATAGGTCTAATATACCGACAATCCCCCACTCGACTCCTCGCCCACTCTCGGAGGCTCCCTCACTGCAAAACTCGGACACTTCCCCACCTATTCCTAAAAATTCACAATTTTTTACAAAACACCCGAAACCTCAGCAAAGTCAATCTTTCCCAATCTAAAATTTAAAATCTAAAATCTAAAATCCCATAACTTTGCCCTCGCCTGACCCAAGCGATCCGAACTAACTTCGAGTTTGCCTCATCCACTAGCGTCTTGATGACCGTTCGAGTTACCCGCACAATCCATCAACTGCCTGCATCCTAGCCCGAAAGCCCAAAGCCCAGATTGTTTGATTCGTTTATTTTTGTTTTATTTTTGTACCTCTTTATATTAAGAAAGTATTTTAAAATTAATTTAAAAGCTAAAAAAATTATAAAAATAGATTTTTATATCAAAAAACCAGTTAAGATTCCCAAAGATGCAAAATAAACAAATTTACTAGCATTTTCATTTAGACGCCCCCTTTCTTTTCATCGCAAGTTAGCTAATAATGCTTTCAACGAGGTGACTAAGGGCTGAGTCCAAAATTGGTCTAACCCAAAGACGGATACAAGCCCCAAACAAAAGTCGTCGAGCTCGAAAATTTTAGTTAAAGAGAAGCCCCAGATTCATCTGTGGAGTCGATTCTTTAATCTCAAATCTGAAATCTCAAATCGACTGAAATTAAGGAAATTGCAATTGGGCTATGGCAATTGGGCTATGGCAATTGGGCTATGGCAATTGCAGGAAAACCCAGCCCTCATCGTTTTGATAGAAACCTATAGGAGAACCAAGAGTGAAACTAGCAGTTTACGGAAAAGGTGGAATTGGTAAATCGACAACAAGCTGCAACATCTCCGTTGCCCTAGCCAAGCGCGGCAAGAAAGTTTTGCAAATCGGTTGCGATCCAAAGCACGACAGCACATTTACCCTCACTGGCTTCTTGATCCCCACAATTATTGACACCCTTCAGCAAAAGGACTATCACTACGAAGACGTTTGGCCCGAAGATGTCATCTACAAAGGCTACGGCGGCGTTGACTGCGTAGAAGCAGGTGGCCCTCCTGCTGGAGCTGGCTGCGGCGGCTATGTAGTCGGTGAAACCGTCAAACTGCTCAAAGAACTCAATGCCTTCGACGAATACGACATTATCCTGTTCGACGTGCTCGGTGACGTAGTGTGCGGCGGTTTTGCAGCCCCCTTGAACTACGCCGATTACTGCATGATTGTTACCGACAACGGGTTCGACGCTTTATTTGCAGCCAACCGCATCGCCGCCTCAGTCCGCGAAAAAGCCCGCACTCACCCGTTGCGGCTCGCCGGTTTAATTGGCAACCGCACCTCAAAGCGCGACTTGATCGACAAGTACATTGACTCTGTACCGATGCCGGTGCTGGAAGTGCTGCCCCTGATTGAAGACATTCGCGTTTCTCGCGTTAAAGGCAAAACATTGTTTGAGATGGCAGAAAGCGATCCTTCCCTCAATTACGTCTGCGATTACTACCTCAACATCGCTGACCAGATTTTGGCAATGCCCGAAGGAGTAGTGCCCAACGACACGCCCGATCGGGAATTATTTGCCTTACTTTCAGATTTTTATCTAAATCCAGTGCAACCGGTGGTCAAGAAGGAGGAAGATGAGCTAGACCTGATGATGGTTTAATAGGTCTAGCGATCAGGATGAGGATAAAGAGGTTATGGCTTTTTTTGATACTTTTTCAGTTGCTCTCAAACAGAAGTGGTTGGACTACTACCAGGTAAATCGGGCTTGGCTGCTCCTGCACATGACGGCTGACAACACGGTCGCCACACCCGACGGCGGGAAAAGGCCTGTTTCTTACCTCATCCTGGGAATTGCGGCTGCCCTGGAGCCGGAACTCCAGCAATTAATGCTGCCCTTCTCAAAACTCAAGCCGGATGCAGACAGCCTGATCGAAGTGTTGGGGCTAAATTTTGACCCGGACATCGCGCTGGGTATGCCCTCAAATATAGTGCCGCAGACGATCGGCACATCTCCAACACCCACAGCGGCTCAAACTGCAACTGCTACACCCACAGCGGCTCAAACTGCAACTGCTGCACCCACAGCGGCTCAAACTGCAACTGCTGCACCCACAGCGGCTCAAACTGCAACTGCTGCACCCACAGCGGCTCAAACTGCAACTGCTGCACCCGCAGCGGCTCAAACTGCAACTGCTGCACCCGCTGATGCCAAATCTAATAAATTGGGCGGTGCGGCGTTAGCAGCAGCCGGAGTAGTCGCCGGAGTCGCCGGAGCTGCCGGTCTGGCTGCGGCGGCGTCAGCACTGAGCTCCGACGACGAATCCTTCGATGAGTTTGAGGAAGAAGCAGTCTCTGATTTCGACCTGGGCGATGACGAGGAAGAAGCAGTCTCCGACTTCGACCTGGGCGATGACGAGGAAGAAGCAGTCTCCGACTTCGACATGGACGATGACGAGGAAGAAGCAGTCTCCGACTTCGACATGGGCGATGACGAGGAAGAAGCGGTCTCCGACTTCGACATGGACGACGATGAGGAAGAAGCGGTCTCCGACTTCGACATGGACGACGATGAGGAAGAAGCCTCGGCTTTGGACGGTCTCGGTCTCGAAGACGATGAGGAAGACGCCGTATCTGACTTTGATATGGGCGACGATGAGGAAGACGCCGTATCTGACTTTGATATGGGCGATGACGAGGAAGACGCCGTATCTGACTTTGATATGGGCGATGACGAGGAAGATGAAGCCTTGGCTTTGGGCGGTCTCGACCTCGGCGATGACGAGGAAGATGAAGCCTTGGCTTTGGGCGGTCTCGACCTCGGCGATGACGAGGAAGATGAAGCCTTGGCTTTGGGCGGTCTCGACCTCGGCGATGACGAGGAAGATGAAGCCTCACAATTTGGGACTTTGACCTCTGGAGATCTCGAATCGGGGATTTCCGATCCGTTTGGGGAAGAAGATGCAGAGTTTGTCGCCGAAGAAATACCCGATCCTTTTGGGACAGCGACCTCAGATGACCTAGACATGGATCTGGGCGACTTGGACGATGACGGTATTGACGATTTCTCTGTATCTGATGACGATGACCTCGACGATCTCGGACTCGACGATCTGGGGGAAGCAACTACCGGAGATCCAGATGAAGATGATTTAGATGCTCTAGATCTCGGTGATTTGGATTCCGACGATGAAGATGAAGAAATTTCCGGCTTTTTATCTGATTTTAAGTGAGGTTGTTGCGCTCGCCCGCGTCTCTTCTAGTCTTGAAGTTTCCCGCTCTATTTGTGAGTTGTGAGTTGCGAGTTGTTAATTTTTAATTAGCTCCAACTCACAACTGCCAAAAGGCTTTTTGCCTTAGCGAGTTGAAGTAAACTAAATCCCTGCTGTGAGGGATTGTATGCCCTCGCGCAGAATTTTTTAGCCAGAATTTTGGATGCTGCGGCGGCTGCGGAAATATTGAGTTTGCTGCATCTATTTTTCAGAGAAATTACGCCAAAACCAGGTATTTCTATTATTGTTCGCTGCTTCAGCGCGATCGCACTTTCACAGGTGTTTCCTCGCCACTGCGCCTGTTCGCGTTCGAGAGGAAAAACAACCTGAAAAACCACTTATGCTTGTCCGCAGCAAGAGATGCGATCGCAAAATCCAGGTGTTTCCTCGCTCCGCCGCAATTCCTGTTCGAGACGAAAAACAATTTAAAGGGAGAAGATTTGAGATATGACTGCTATTACTACTAATGAACCGGAAGCTTTAAACTTTGAATGCGAAACAGGCAATTATCACACTTTTTGTCCGATTAGCTGCGTAGCTTGGCTTTATCAAAAAATTGAAGATAGTTTTTTCTTGGTCATCGGTACTAAGACTTGCGGCTATTTCTTGCAAAACGCCATGGGCGTGATGATTTTTGCCGAGCCTCGCTATGCGATGGCTGAGTTGGAAGAGGGCGATATTTCCGCTCAATTAAACGATTATGACGAGTTGAAGCGGCTGTGCTTGCAAATTAAGCGCGATCGTAACCCCAGTGTAATTGTCTGGATCGGCACTTGCACCACCGAAATCATCAAAATGGATTTGGAAGGGTTAGCGCCGAAACTCGAAGCAGAAATTGGCATTCCCATCGTCACAGCGCGCGCTAACGGCTTGGATTACGCTTTTACTCAAGGGGAAGATACCGTTTTAGCGGCGATGGCTGCTAAATGCCCTGAGAAAGCGCCCGTGATGGAATCTCAGAAACAAGAACGCAATGCTATCTCTCAACTGCTGAATTTCGGCAAGAAAAAAGAGGAAGTTGCAGCAGATGAATCGGAATATGTCAAGCACACACCGCTGGTACTTTTCGGTTCTTTGCCCGACCCAGTTGTCACTCAGCTAACTCTAGAATTGAAGAAGCAAGGAATCAAAGTTTCCGGTTGGCTTCCTTCCAAGCGCTACACTGAATTGCCAGTTTTGGAAGAAGGCTATTATGTATCTGGCATGAATCCGTTCTTGTCACGCACAGCTTCTACGTTGATGCGCCGTCGTAAGTGTAAGCTAATTGGTGCCCCATTCCCGATCGGCCCTGACGGAACTCGCGCTTGGATTGAAAAGATTTGCTCAGTGTTGGGAATTGAACCAAAAGGTTTGGACGAACGGGAAGCGCAAATTTGGGCTGGTTTGGAAGATTACCTGCAAATAATTCGCGGCAAATCTGTCTTCTTTATGGGAGACAATTTGTTAGAGATTTCTTTAGCACGTTTCTTGATTCGCTGCGGCATGACTTGCCCGGAAATCGGCATTCCTTATATGGACAAGCGCTATCAAGCGGCCGAGTTGGCGTTGTTAGAAAAGACTTGTCACGAGATGGGAGTTCCTACTCCTCGGATTGTGGAGAAACCAGACAATTACAATCAGTTGCAGCGGATTTACGAGCAGAATATTGACTTGGTGATTACTGGTATGGCTCACGCTAATCCTTTGGAAGCGCGGGGGATTAATACTAAGTGGTCTGTTGAGTTTACTTTTGCTCAGATTCACGGGTTTGGTAATGCGCGGGATATTTTGGAGTTGGTGACTCGTCCGCTGCGCCGGAATAATTCACTGAAGGATTTGGGTTGGGGTAATTTGGTGAAGAATGAAGCGAAGGTTTAGTTTCTGAATTACATCTGATTCCTAGCGAGGGTGGGCAATGCCCGCCCTTTATCATTAGAATAGTATAAGCATCTATAGAACCCATTTGAGATCTATTGCTGTAAGCGTAAGCCCTGTGCGATATGGATTTGGACTCTTTTGCTACCATTGCCCCATGATTTCTCGTCTTGTAGCTATTGAGTTATGTGAGACGACTTGTTTGTCTGCCTGATTTTTTCAGGAAAGATATCAAATGGGTTCTATAAGGATATTAAACTATCCTGATGGAGCGGCAAGGGTTACAAACTTTATCTCTTTTTTTGTTCTCATGGCTGTTCAATCCACCTAACCCCTCTAGCTTTTGCTTATAGTTAATAATAAATGAGTTCCCTCTGTCAAACCCGGTAATGACTCTACCCACTACTTTGCTAGCCTCATTTGTCTTTCTTTCCTAGCTTAGCTCTTGATTTAGCATACTAACTACTGAAGAGCCAAAATCCATACTGTGTTTACTTCCACCACTGATTCAGCAAGCCCTAGTTATATCTACGCTTTAGTGAATATACTGATTACCTTTAACAATACTCCGGACAGTTTTTAAGCAGCCAGAGTACCATAAGACAAGACTGAAGGAAGGTTAGGGTGATTTAAA
>NZ_JAUBUB010000147.1:5293-10076 GCF_036705265.1 Microcoleus sp. B4-C2 | reverse complement strand
CCGTCCTTTTTGGACGGGCGGGACGCCCATCCCACAATAACAATTAAAATTGTAAGTTATTTAATTCGCGATCCTTAGAAGGATAGAAGGAAGAATTACCGATTACAAATTACCGATTACAAATTGCCTAATTGTTGTTAGATTTCAAGGCAAAAAGCATCTCCAACTCAGCAGTTGTCGGTTGCGTAGAAGCTGTGGCTACGCTAACTCCTCGGAGAGAATTCAGCAATTCGGCGACGGGCGGGGAAAGTAAATTTGGCTGTACTGCGAGCAAATATTGGTTAGCCCAAGACATTGTTTTTTCCATATCTATGTAAAAGTAACCTTGGTTGACTTGCGGTAAAGAAGTGGCGATCGCCTGAAAACTCGGACTGCTGCTTAACGGTTGCGGTGGCGTCGAAGTAATCACATCAACTAAAGGGCCGCCGAAAGCTACAAATACAGAATTTTCATTCAGCCAACCGTGCCCGAATAAAGTGCCTTGCTGGGGTATTTGCCACTCCGTAACTTCTTTGCCTTGAACTTGTCTGGGGCCGACACTGACTGTAGGATTGCTTTTGGCGATCGCATCGAGTTTTTTCAGAGTTGCTTCTGCAGCAGGGCGATCGCTGGTTTCAAAAATCATCGCCGCCCCCATGCCCAACTGAGACAAAATCCCTTGATTGGAACCGATCGCCCCGATCGCAAATTCCCCATTCATCCAACCAAAAACCTCTCGATCCGCATCCAAATCCAACCGCTTAAAACTATTCCTCACCTGCTGAACTCCCCTGCCAACTTCCGGGCTATCTTGTGCCTCAGCGGTTGCTTGCGACCAAATTTGATCGATTCCCTTGCCGCCGACTAAAGCAATGGTTTCGCCCGGAAATCTGGGCAATAATTTCGATGCGAATTGTGGAGTTTGCTGCACGAATTGAGGGTCTAACTGAGCAATAGTTTTTACCCTCAATCCCGCACTATCCGCTCCAATTCCCGCAACCAAAGACTTAACCTGTTTGAACTGCGAAAACACTGTCCAAGGCAACTGGATATCAGCGGGCAAATTAGCTTTCAATTGCTCAATGGCCGCAGGATAGTCAGCAATATAAACAGTTGCGATCGGATTCTTGACACCAGCACTCTCTGCAAAAAACTTAGTTGTACTCTGCTGGGTGGCGAGGGAGGGTTCTCCTTTAAAAGTATCGATCGCCAATTCCACAGGCTTTTTCAAAGGAGCCATCACTAATTGGTCGTTCAGCAAAGCCACACTGTAGCGCTTGCCAGTTGGCTCTGCAATCTCAAAAATTTTAACTCCTTTATACTCGGTTTCTTGAGTAGTTGCACCGGGCTGAGATTTTAATTTATTCGCAAAATTCCAAGCGCTAATTTTATTTTTGACGCTGACTACTACCAGCAGTTTTGGAGGCTCTGTATTCGTGACAGCATCAGGGGGTAGCAAAGCGACCATCACCCCCCCCAGCCAAGGTTTTAAGTCCCTGTCAAAGTCGATTTGAGTGCCTGCCAAGCTTTGTTCTTGAAAGGTCTTCAAACCCATCCCTACCAACTTTTGAGCCCCAGGCGTGCCAAATCGCTGCAATTGTGACAACGCTTGGGGATTGGGGGAGATAAAGGCGGCCATCATTGCTTCGTCGGGCACAACTTTGGCGCTGTCTTGAGGGTTGGATACTTGTTGGCTCAAACCCTGGAAGTAAAAGTAGACCGCAGCGCTACCTGCTGCGGCGATGGAGGCAGCAATTAGAAGCTTTGATTTTTTTGCAGGCATGGTTTGTGTTCCTCGTGTCCTTTATCAGTTTAATGAAAATACACTTGGCTTGTGGGGAGGCGATCGAGGCTGCTTTTTATTTTTGTATGATTTAACACAAGTTTGGACGATCGTCTAAACTGCTAGAACTGTGCATTATTGGTAAAAGATGAAAGTAGCGATCGCGGGAGCAACGGGATTTGTAGGTAGCCGGCTGGTGGAGAAGCTGCAAGCTGCGGGACATCAAGTGGTGGTTTTGAGCAGGGATGGGGCGAAGGCTAGCCGAGTTTTTCCGGCTTCAGCTTATCCGAATTTAGAAGTTGTCGCCTACACTCCTGCGGAGTCTGGTGATTGGCAAAAGTCGATCGCGGGCTGCGAGGGTGTTGTCAATTTAGCAGGGGTTCCGATTGCGGAGGAAAGGTGGACGGAGGCGCGCCAGCAGGCAATTCTGGACAGTCGCACACTGACGACGGCAAAATTGGTCGAGGCGATCGTCAATGCTAATCCTAAACCATCTGTGTTTGTGAGTGCATCGGCGATCGGCTATTACGGAACCAGCGAAACCGCTGAATTTGACGAAACGAGCCTCGCGGGAAACGATTTTTTAGCAGCAGTTTGCAAAGACTGGGAAGCAGCAGCCCAACCTGCAAAAAATGCGGGAACGCGGCTAGCAATTTTGCGACTGGGGATAGTTTTGGGAATGGGAGGCGCGTTGGCAAAAATGCTGCCACCTTTTAAACTATTTGCAGGCGGCCCAATTGGGACAGGAAAACAGTGGTTTTCTTGGGTTCATCGCGAGGATGTGGTTGATTTAATTTTGTACGCTTTGCAAAATCCGCAAGTTGAAGGCGTTTTAAATGCGACAGCACCGAATCCGGTGCGGATGAATGAATTGTGTCAAACTTTAGGGGAAGTTTTGCAGCGGCCTTCTTGGTTGCCGGTGCCAGGTTTTGCTTTAGAAATGTTGTTGGGAGACGGGGCAAAACTTGTTTTGGAAGGGCAGAAAGTGTTGCCGAAACAAACTTTAGCTAGTGGTTTTCAATATCAATATCCGACGCTGAAATTAGCACTCGAAGAGATTTTATCTGGAAGTTAGGAAGCTACGGAATAGAACCCGCCGAATAGAATTCGGATGCTTCACAAACAAAGTCCGAGCTGAGAGGGACTCAAACAAAATTCCTCGTTACCAGGCTCTGCCTGGTAACGCATATCCAGAGGCTCTGCCTCGCTTTCCCCGAAAGCAGATGAACCATCAAGAAATAGCAACCGGGTTGACAATTCCCGCAGAACTCCCATTTCTTAAAGCTATCTGCTGGCAAATTGCTGATGTCAAAAAAATGAGTTTCAAGGAAATGCTATGCCGCTACGAATCTGGCTGGCATTATTGGGGAGTTTTGGGAAAACCTAGCTCGGAGGAACTGGCTTTTATTCAACAAATCAGCCAACACTATCAGTCTTGGTTAATAGCAGAACTGGGAAGCAGTTTTCCGCCAAAAAATCCAGAAAATTGGGTAAGTTCTCAAGCAATGTTTAAACGCGAAATTCATCAAAAGATATTAACTGTACTCAGCCACTTGAATGTCGAATTTCTACAGGAATGTCGGGCGTATTTTGGGGGCGGAACGTTGGTAAGTATGGAACACGGAGAATATCGGTTGAGCCAGGATATTGACTTTATGTGCCCGATGGATGATGGCTACCGTCTCCTGCGCCGAAAAGTTGCCGAAGGAGGCTATGATATGATTTTTGGTAGTCGCGATTCCCTTGGGGATAGCTTCGCTTCACGCATTGTTCTCCCGAACGATATTCAAGCCAACCAGTATGGGATAAGATTTCCTGTTATTGTTGACGGCACTACTATTAAATTCGAGATGGTTTGTGAAGGGCGACTTGAGTTGGGCGAACCAAATTATCCAAATTGGTCGCCTGTTCCTGGTTTGAATCAAATTGATAGTATAGCAGAAAAGTTGTTGGCAAATGCCGATCGCCCGGCTGTCGATCGGGTAAATTCTAGAGATTTAATCGACTTGGCTATTCAAAGGTTAGCGACTCCGATTCCCCAAAGGGCGATCGACAAAGCGGAAGCAGCTTATCAAGTTATGGAACCGCTCGATCGAGCGATTCAGTATTTCCAATATCGTCCCGATTATAGGGAAAAATGCTATGAGGTTTTGAGTATTGCAGAACCAAATAAAGTTATTGACGGTATCGATTTACTAGCTCAGGATTTAGGTCGGGAAATCACAGTCAGGACATTTAGCGAGACTATTTCCTCATTCCCCAGCTCTGCGCCGAATTGATCTTCCTCGTTCCCAGGCTCTGCCTGGTAACGCATTTCCAGAGGCTCTGCCTCGCTCTTTTCCATTCTTCGCTCTTTTCCCTTCTTTTTCCCCTCGTTACCAGGCTCTGCCTGGCCCCTCGTTACCAGGCTCTGCCTGATAACGCAGATCCAGAGGCTCTGCCTCGCTCCTTCAAACAAATCATCCGACTCAAAAATCAATCAAATCAACTGGCAACAATCCATCCTGACCCATATAATTTCGATAACTAGAATATCTCCAACAAGCTGGATCGTCAACATAGCCGCGCCTAACAGGATTATTGTGGATATACTCCAATTTTTGCAACAGCATTGCCTCATCCAAAATAGCTTGCGGGTGGAACCCTTCTTGCCATAGCTGATATTTTTGGTCTTTTTTGTGTAGCTTTTTATAGAATGCGAGTTGATCGAGGATGTTGGTAACTTGATGTTTTTCAAGCAAGTCAATTATGGAGCGAGCTGTAAATGATTTAAAATTTCTCATTTGCGTTGACAATTCAGAAGAAGTTACGATTAAGTGCAAGTGATTTTCCATCAGCACGTAACCGTGTAAAGCTAAACGCTTCTCCCGTTGCATAAAGCTTAAGGAATCTAAGACTATTTGTGCTATTTCTGCTTGACAGAAGACAGGAATCCAGTTGATAATTGTAGAGGTGACAAAGTGCGGTTGGTTGTCGGAATATATTACTTTGTATCTACTTCTTCCCATTGGGGCGATCGAG
>NZ_JAUBUB010000147.1:0-5193 GCF_036705265.1 Microcoleus sp. B4-C2 | reverse complement strand
GGTGAGTTGGTGGGTTAGGGCGAGGCGGAGCCTCTGGATCTGCGTTCCCAGGCAGAGCCTGGTAACGAGGGAATCGAGGGTGAGTTGGTGGGTTAGGGCGAGGCGGAGCCTCTGGATCTGCGTTCCCAGGCAGAGCCTGGTAACGAGGGAATCGATGGTTGGTTGGTGGGTTAGGGCGAGGCGGAGCCTCTGGATCTGCGTTCCCAGGCAGAGCCTGGGAACGAGCTAAATGAGGTTTTTGACTCCCCACTCGACCATCCAAGGAACCGGGTTTCTGCGATTATTCTGGCATCTTCACGCCGGATTTTGTTAAGAAACCTGGTTTCTGACTCGTGCGCGATCGTGAGCTTTGAGCAAACTCCCCGGATCGGGCCCAGCGGGGATAATGCAGCCGGGATTCAGCGGGAACAAATTGCCGTAATAATCGCGCTTCACAGCCTCCAAATCGCAAGTCCCAGCAACTCCCGGTAACTGGTACAAATCGCGCAGATAAGCACCCAAATGCTCGTAATCTTGAATGCGGCGCACATTGCATTTGAACAAGCTGTAGTAAACGGCATCAAAACGGAATAGAGTAGTAAAAAGTCGCACGTCTGCTAATGTCACCCGATCGCCACACAGGTAACGACTCCTCAAGAGCGATCGATCGATCTCGTCTAAAACAGCAAACAATTCACTACAAGCCGAGTCATAAGCAGCTTGAGATTGCGCGAAACCGCAGCGATAAACGCCGTTATTCACCGATTGGTAAATCTTCTCATTCCACTCGTCAATTTGCGATCGCAAATCCAGAGGATAAAGATCCATTTGAGGATTGCTAGCAAACTCGTTAAACTCCGAGTTTAGCATCACAATAATTTCCGAACTCTCGTTATTGACGATCGTCTTTTTCGAGTCATCCCACAGCACCGGCACCGTACACCGCCCCTGATAGCCCGGTAAAGCCAACTGGTAAAGTTCCGGCACCGTATTGCAGCCAAAAGTTTCCGACTCCATCACCCACATTCCCCCTTCCGAGGGATAGACAAGAGACACAGATATGGCATCTTCAAGCCCTTTGAGCGCCCGCGTCACCAGAGTGCGGTGCGCCCAAGGGCATCCCGTACCCACGAAGAGGCGATAGCGTCCCGCAGCGGGCCCGTGAGGGTTGTCTGGTGCAGTGCTGACAAAGTTGCGGAAACTGCTGCTGGGGCGAATGTATGCTCCCGTGCGATCGGGCGGCGCTAGTTTTGACATCATTAATTGCCACATTGATGTCCAGACAAATTTACCTAGCTTGACTGTTACGGATGAAGGAAGCGATTTGTTTTTCACAATGCGATTAAAAGAGGTTTGCTAAACATAATTCGCTTATTTTAACTCACATTGCGATCGAAGTTTTTTCCCTCGTCCCCAGGCTCTGCCTGGGAACGCATATTTAGAGGCTTTGCCTCGCTGTTCGCTGTTTTCCCTCACCTGAGAACGAGTTTTCTAGGATCTGCCAGAGGCTATTTCAGCATAAGCTCGATCGATCAATCGGCGAGCAACCGTCTGAATTCCCGTATGTTCGTAATAATTGGTACTCATGTCTAAAAACGCCGCCACATAATCCAATTTGTCATCAGTAACATCAATGTATTGCTTGAGATGGCCTAAAACTATGGCGGGAGTTAAGCCGCGAGACTGTACTAAATTGTTCATCCAACCTTGCGCTGAGGCGAAAGTAGTTGTCACAAATCCGAACTTTTGTGAATTATTGGCGCCGGGAATTAGGTTACTGATATTTTGGAATGTTGAGTTTTGCTGCAAGGTGGAAGGATTCAATCCGCCTATCGTATTTTGTGCTACTCTAATGAAGTCCGGGCCAAGGGGAATTAAACCGTCAGCACACACTAATGCAGCCATCCGCATCAGAGATTCGCCTTTGTAATGAGATAAATAATTACCAAAGCTTCCCACATTGTCAAGAGAAATATTGTTAAGTTTGCAGTAGGCAATTAGCTCGATCGCCACTTTGACGCACAAATCGATCGTTTGAGTTGTGTCAGCTTTGGGAGTGAGGCGGTTGAGAAAGGAAAGAAAGCCAATGTTTTCGCCGATTTTATTCGCCATAGCCGTTGCACCTAACGCACTGTCGGCGCTGTCTGCTAACTGGTAAAGCCTGACTACGCCTTGATATGGCTCATTGGGGTTAGCGTAAAGCTCGATCGCGCGATCGCGAATTTTCTCAACTAATTTGCGCTTTGTTTCCCCTGTCAGCGCTTGAATAGTATTATCAAAACCCGTGAGATTGTTCCACGCCCCCGGAACCACAAAATCGAGGGATTTGAGCATCATCACAGTGACGCCACCCGACGGCAAATTGTCAACCAATTCCACAATAGACTTGCTCATCACAAACTCCTGAATAGCCAGATTTAAAGTGTTCTTCCAAATACTCCAACTGCGGCAAATCCGATTCCAGATTCCAGATAAATTCCCCAGAACTTAAATAAGTAAGCACAATTAAATATTACACGACTAGAGCCTGTTTTGCAATCCTCTGAGCTTTTCTCTCTTCTCTAACTCTGCGTTCTCTGCGCCCTCTGCGGTTCATTAAAAAAAGTCTTTTCCACAAAACATTTGCATTTCACTCGCCAGCACAAAGTTAAGTTTCATTATATAGATAAATCAAAATCATCGCACTGTGTTAAAATAGATGGCGCAAAATAGAAAAACATAAAACATGACGGTTGCAGTTAACAAAAATCCGGGATTAGCCTCGCGTTTAGTAAATGGCGTACTCTCCATCAAGCCTTTAGCTAATCTAGCCAAGCACCAAGCGCGGGAAATGATGATAAAAAGAGGAGAAAAAATCGGAGTGCATTGGCGACAAGAATCGCAAGCACTTTTGTCCAGGAATTGGGATGCAGAATTGCTCAGCGTCCAAAATCCCGATCTTGTTTACCCGAAATATTATCTAACTTCATTCCACGCTTATGAACAAGGTAACATGAGCTGGGAAGCTGCTACAGAAGTAGAAGTTGCCGCCCGTACAGTTCACGCCACAATTTGGCCGGAAGCGGGTGCAGAAGGCGATGCAAAACTCCGCGCCAGCTATCACGAAGTCATCAAATCTAAGATTGCTTCTTCACCGCAAGATATTGTGGATTTGGGATGCAGTGTGGGATTGAGTACGTTTGCTCTTGGGGAGGTTTACCCGGAAGCGAAGATGACTGGGGTGGAGTTGTCGCCTTATTTTTTAGCAGTTGCTAAATACCGTTCTCAACAGCGAGAATCCCAATCTTTAAATCAAAAATCTCCGACTTGGGTTCACGCTGCTGCTGAATCTACTGGTTTGCCTGCGGCTGCTTTTGATTTAGTTTCTATTTGTTTAGTTTGTCACGAATTGCCGCAGAAAGCTACTAAAGAAATATTCCGGGAAGCGAGGCGTTTGCTGCGTGTTGGCGGACATTTGACAATTATGGATATGAATCCTCAGTCGGAAGTTTATGCCAAAATGCCTCCTTATATTTTGACTTTGCTCAAAAGTACGGAGCCTTATTTGGATCAGTATTTTGGGTTGGATATCGAGCAAGCTTTAGTTGATTCCGGTTTTGCACAGCCGACAATCACTTGCAATACAGTCCGACACCGCACTATTGTTGCTGAGGCAATAAACAGTCGGGTTTGATGTTGGAAAAATGTTGGCGGCCGATGACACTTAAAAAGTTGATTCGACCGCAACTGCGGTATAATAGAGACGAACCTAGAAGGTTATAGGTATGACTCCGGTATCCGAAACACAAGCGACTATTATCCGTACAGAGCGAGGACTGACGATTTCAGGCACTCGACTGACTCTATATGATGTTATGGATTTTCTGAAAGCTGAGTATTCACCAAAATTGATTCGTCATAAATTTAACCTCACGGACGATCAAATTAACGCTGCTATGTCTTACATTGAAGCAAACCGCGCTCAAATCGAAACAGAGTATCAACAGGTATTACAAACAAGAGCAGAAATTCGCTCCTATTGGGAAAATCGCAACCGCGAACGGTTCGATCGCATTGCAATGATGCCACACAAGCCCGAACAAGAAGCTCTCTGGGCAAAACTTGAGGAGCAAAAAGCGAGACGTGTCGCACAGAAACAATGACTTTCCTAGTTGACTACAATCTTGACGGCTATGCTCTTCTTTTGCTCGGAATTTTGACAAAACTCGGCTGGCTTGAATTCGTGTCGATTCGATTTGTCACTTTTAGGGAAGCTGGACTATCGATGGACGCTAGCGATCGTTTGGTTTGGCGTTATGCTCAAGAAAATCAAATGATGATACTCACAGCCAACCGAAACATGAAGGGTGAGGATTCACTTGAACAGGTGATGCGTGAGGAAAATACAGCAGATTCGTTTCCTGTATTGACAATTACAGATATCGATCGCCTTGACGAATTTGACTACCGAGAGCGATGTGTTGAGCGTCTTGTTGAGATTGTTCTAGACGTTGACAATTATATGGGAGTTGGTCGGTTATTCATTCCGTGATATCGACATCAATTTACCTAATTCGATCGCAACTGCGGTACAATTAAGCGTTAGACAGCAGTCTGAGCTAGAACATTTTAATAAAATCCTAAAAGAAGGACATCTTCATGAATCCGACAGCCCCCTCTGAAAACGTCATCAATTGTTTGCACGTTATTTTGGATGCCACTGCATCGAAAAATTACGAGCTTTTTACCACAGTGGGCGATGCAGGCTACAAAGCGAGCATTACACCACAAATGTTTGACGCTGTTAGCGAGCAGCTCGCTTCACGCCTGCAAAAAGGATATTCAATTACTTATTTTGGTGAGATAAAACAAGGTAATAGTCCGATTTATTTGTGGAAGCTGAGTTTTGAAGATGGTGGAGATGAATTTGTGGCACACATGACTATGAATGGAGACAAAGTTGCTGGGATTTTCATCGAATAACACATCTTTCTTGACCGAAAGCATCCAGGATACAAGCCCCCGGATTCATCCGTCCAGAAATAAAAAACTTGTATCCGATGAACAAGCCCCCGAATTTATCCGTGGGCTCAATGCTTCAATTCTTTAATCTAAAATCTAAAATCTAAAATCGATTGACACGGTGTTTCACTCTCATCTAAGGAATGAGAATTAAATAACTTCCACTCTTGAAAGTGGGATGGGCGTCCCGCCCGTCCTTTTTGGACGGGCGGG
>NZ_JAUBUB010000146.1:0-10211 GCF_036705265.1 Microcoleus sp. B4-C2 | reverse complement strand
TTTTAAAGTCCCAAAAGCCTTTCGACCCCAATTATTTACTTGCTACCCCTTGACAGTTCAAGACAGTATCTACAAAAATCGCGGTCGCTCGACCGGACATGATATAGTCCAATACGGTTCAGTTAAGCTCGATCCCCCCTAGCCCCCCTTAAAAAAGGGGGGACAAGAAATTACTCTTGCGTCCCCCTTCTTAAGGGGGATTTAGGGGGATCTCGCCCGGAATAAATAGTTTTAACTGAACCGTATTGTGATATAGTCTGTATTTTAAATAACTATTAAAAATCAAAAGGAAGCTGAAATATAGATAATTTTTCAGCTTCCATTTTAAATTGATTGTGATTAATTTAACGCAGACCCAGCCAGGTGAAAAAATCCTGGCGGGTGAAGAATTCTAGCAGCAAAAGTCCCACGAACCCCACCATCGCAAATCGTCCGTTGATTTGTTCGGCGTAGGCATTCCACCCAAAGGCTGGTTCTGGTTTTGGGGTATTTGGGGTTGTCGGTTTTGGGGATGGAGGAGTTTTAGCAGTCATTTAAAAGTTTTAAGTTTGGAGTTGTGAGTGATGATTTTGGGGAAGCTTTGCGATCGCACAACTTGTAATTTACCAGGAAAAGGACAGCCGATCGCTAATCTGCTGACTTTTCTAAACTTTGAACCGATTCGATCAGATTTCGCACGGTTTCGGTACCTTCTGAAGGCTCAAAAAACAGCGGGAACTTGCCGCGAGCGATCATTCTCAAACCCAACGGGCCCAGACTCAGCAAACCTTTAACGTCGCGGAAGTAGTTCCCTACTACTTCGATGCCAAATTTGCGCTCGTCTATCCAGCCCCCTTCTTTGACGAGATTGATTAAAACTTTGCGGTGGCGGATCGATCGACTGGCTTGGTCGTCTTTGCGATCGAGAATCTCTTGTTTAATCTTACCAATTTGATCCATCGGCGCAACTTCCATCGGACAAACCGAGTTGCAGTAGTAACAGCGCGTGCATCCCCAGACGCCTGCGGTGCCTTCGTTGTATTTTTCCAGTCGATTTTCGGTTTCGCTGTCGCGGGAGTCGGCGATCGTGCGGTAAGCTTTGGCGAGGGCGTGGGGGCCGACAAATTCCGGGTTGACTTCGCGGGCGTTGCACTCAGAATAGCACGCACCGCAGAGGATGCAGTTGCCTGTTTGGTCGAGTTTCGATCGCTCTTCTGGAGTTTGCAGAAATTCGCGTTCTGGAATTGCTCGCGAGGCGGTGCTGATATATGGTTCAACTGCTTCGAGGTTGTCCCAAAAACTGGTCATGTCAACAACCAAATCTTTAATAATCGGCATATTTCCCATTGGGGCGACGGTGATTTCTGGGATGAAATCGGTAGGCATTTCTGCTGAGCTGGAATCAGCTATTTTTTGCAGTCTTGCGAGTTCGCTGGCCACATTTTCTTTGCACGCTAATGCCGATCGACCGTTAATTCGCATAGAACAACTGCCGCAAATTGTATTGCGGCAATTTTTGCGAAAAGCTAAAGTGCCGTCGTGTTCCCACTTAATACTGTTGAGGCAGTCAAGGATGGTATTGCTCTCTTCCACATCTAGGGTGTAAGTGTGAACCCGGGGAGCCTCGTTTTGATTTTGGCGCACTACATTAAAGCGGACTTTCATATTTTGATTAAGGAATTTAGTGTTTATTTTAAGCTGAATTTTTGCACTCTCTAGAAAGCTCTTATTTTTTTAACAACTCTCTAAAGTCAGAGATTTTTATTTTTATTTTATTGTTTGATAAACATCAATAATTCTCAAGTTATAAATCCTAAATTGCCAATTTTTTAAGCGGATTTGTGAGCTATTAATTGGAGATGAAAGTAATTAATCGCTACAACTCGCTAGTCGGAGGTGCGTGATGTCCAGCTTGTTTGTATTAACTTTTATGTTTTCCACACCTGCTTTTTGTCTGGGTCTGCTAAATCCTCAATGGGTGGGACTGGGAACTCGCAAGCGATCGGCTGCCTTGTACGGCGGGTTGATGGCAGTTTCGTTCGTTTTGCTTGGGGTTACAGCACCTAAGACGCCACAACCAGTTTCATCGGGGCTGCTGGCCTCAAATGAATGGCCAGAATTTAAGGTCAGCGCACCTTTGCGCTGAACGTAGCTGGGTATGCATCTCACTTTTTTGGTAGCATTACAAGAAATTTTACCAGGAATTACGCCCGGTTGGGCCTACAAACTTAGTTTTTTAACTACCAGCCGGGAAGTCCCGGGCGTATATTCAGAGGGGACGCATCTGAGCGCTACGCCCCGTACCCCGAATGAATTACGCCCGCGTGATGAAAGGCTCGTCGGGTGTAGGTACGGAAACCGACAATTAGACATTGCGAGTACCTTTAACTTTGATGTACTTTCTAACTATTAAATCGAAAAAATGGTACATTAAAGTAGGTGGAAAAAAAGAAGTTTCCCATGCAACTAACATACAAATACCGCCTCAAACCCACAAAACCCAATTAGCAACAATTGTGGCTCATCTAGAACTCTGTCGTCGGCAGTACAACTACCGACGGGCGTGAAAGATTCAGATGGTGGGAATCCACGAGAACGCCCGTCAACGCCTGTCCCTTGATTGTTTCGATAGTCCCTATTGAGGAGATTTATCAAAACATTCCTTTGACGAGAGTGCAGACTAGGGATGGTAAAAAAAAGGATGAATTAGGTAATCCTTTGACTAAAAAGGGTGACATTTTCTCGAACATTGAAGGCGGTTATGTGCAGTGGCAAACCATACAGCTTGCCGACCTGAAAAACACTAAAAAACTATTTCCTGATTATAAATTGTTGGATTCACAGGTTTTACAAGATGTCCTCAACAGGGTGGAAACTTCCTTTTCAAATTTCACCACGCCGGATAAAAATGGCAATCGTAGAGGCCAACCCAAGTTCAAAGGGTTTCACTACTACAAATCTTTCACTTATCCTCAGTTGGACAATTTAAATATTGTCAAGGACGAGCAAAATAGGATTTGTATTAGCCTCGCAAAAATAGGTAAGCGTGCCTATGGTCTTTCACCGCCCCATACCAACGGGTTTCAAAGTTAAGACGGGTACAGTTATCTCAGAAGCGGATGGGTGGTATATTTCCCTGACGCTAGAAGATAAGACGGTTCCTGTAACGGTTGCAGAAATTCAACCGACTGATGAAAACACTGTTGGTATAGATTTAGGAATAACTAAGGAATGAGAATTAAATAACTTCCACTCTTGAAAGTGGGATGGGCGTCCCGCCCGTCCAAAAAAGACGGGCGGGACGCCCATCCCACAATAACAATTAAAATTGTAAGTTATTTAATTCGCGATCCTAATTACGTCGCTCTTTCTAATGGCGAAAGAGTTGAGAATCCTAGATTTTTGAGGAAGTCGGCCCCGAAGCTGGCAAGACTTCAAGCGAAGCTAGCTAACCGAGTTAAGGGTTCTAAGCCTTGGAAAGTTATCAAGGACAGGATTTCTAGACTTCATCAGTTCGTAGCCAGAGCTAGATTGGATTTTCAGTTTAAAACGGCACATGAGCTGTTCGGGAAATGTGAAGTTTTAGCTGTTGAAGACTTGAGTGTCAAAAATCTGACTAGACGCGCTAAGCCCAAGACCGATATTGAGGATGGTAATTTGGTTTATTTGCCCAACGGTCAATCAGCTAAGAGTGGCTTGAATAAATCCCTGCTTGATGCTGCTCATGGGCAATTCGCTAGCGTCCTAAAATATGTCGCATGGAAATTGGGTAAAAGCGTTTTGTTTGTTGATCCGAAGGGAACTTCTCAAAATTGCTGGAACTGCCTAAATAAAGTTCCGAAATAATTATCGGAGCGGTGGCATTCTTGTCTGTGTGGAGAATCTTTGGATCGAGATGAAAACTCAGCTAAACTTATTAGAAAGATTGGTCTGAGTTACGAAAGTGGCGGGGGAACTCCGTCACTCAAAAAAGCATGAGCAAAAAAGGAAAAAGAAGCCTGCGGTCTAACTGTACCCAGTTGACCGTCAGGTTAGTTCACATAGTGGTTCTTGATAAAGCGGGACAGTAAAAGTAACAGTCGCTCCCAGCCCTTCTCCCATACTGTAAAAATTTACTGTACCCCCCATTGCTTCTACCAGTTTTTGAGAAATAGCCAACCCCAAACCGGTGCCGCCGTATTGCCTGGTACGATCGCCATCCACCTGAAAAAACGACTCAAATAATTTATCTTGCTTGTCGAGAGAAACGCCAATGCCAGTATCAGCGACTCGAATTTTCACCATTCCGGGGAACTGCTGGTTGTGAACAGTCACCTTTTTCTTAATAACCTCGGCACTGATGCGAATTCCCCCTTCCCCGGTAAATTTAATCGCATTGCCCGTGAGGTTCAAGATTACTTGAAGCAGGCGTTGGTAGTTGCCATACACAATAATCTCGTCCTCCACAGGGGGTTTTTGGATTTGAAATTGCAATCGCTTTTGCTCGACTTGAACCCGTGTAAAATCCTCAACTTGTTGCAACAGTTCACCGAGTTTGACGGGAGCGAGGTCTAACTCCATTTTGCCAGCTTCGATTTTAGCGACATCCAAAATATCGTTAATCACATTGAACAAATGTACTGCCGATCGGTAAGCTTCTTCGATAAATTGGTGCGCTTCTTCTGGGTCATCTGCCATGCCGTCCATAAGCAGTTTTAGGAAGCCGAGGATGCCGTTGAGGGGGGTGCGGAGTTCGTGAGAAGTATTAGCAAGAAATTGACTTTTAAGTTGGGAAAGAGCTACGGCTTCGGCGCGAGCGTGTTCTAATTCTTGGTAAAGTGTAGCGTGGGCGATCGCACTGCCGACTTGAGCGACTAACTCGCGGGCGAATTCGAGTTCGACAGGACTCCATTTCGGAGAATTGCCGCAGCGGTGCAAACATATCAGTGCATTGGGTTGGTCTTCATAGGAGGTAGCTGCTACGAGTACGGAATGGCGGTGGAAGGGATCGGTGGCGGGGGAGGCGTAATCGACTGCTACTGGTTTTAAGGTGGCTAAAGTTTGAATCCACCCTGGCTGTTCGGCTGCGCGCAGTTCTACTCCTAGCATAGAAGAGTAAGCTTCTTGGCGGTATTCAGCTACTACTTTAAAAGTTTTCGATTGGAGATTTTCGATTTGAGTTGGGGAAAGCGGGGGCGAGGGGTAGCTAGCTATTGACTGTTGTAATTCGGCTGCTGAGGCGGTCGATTTTTGCTTATTTTCTGAGGTAAGGAAGGGGGATGTTTCGAGATTTTCGCTGTCTTTTTTGTAGGAACAGATGATGCAGCGACTCGCGTTTAAAACTTGACCCAAGCTGTTAACAGTTTGCTGCCAAATGGTTGCTAAATCGAGGGTTTTGTGGAGATTTTGAGCGATTTGCGAGATGATTTTACGATCGATTTCCGAGTAGGGAGGGAGCGATCGACCGGGGATACGGCTCGCTGGAAGCGACATTTGTTGGCGGGCGTCCAAGGGGGATGGCAAAGCTCGATAGAGCATGAATTCTGGGGAGTCTGGCCGTCTGTCTGTGGGTTTGTCAGACAGCAGCCTTCCCATAACTAAGACTTTTGTAGCTTTGCCGTTTGAGTCGATCGCCGGAGTGAGTGTCAAATCGAAGAGAAAATATTGTCCGGCGTGGCAAAATGGATAGCTGAACCTTTGCGGTACGAGGGTTTCGAGCGCCCGCCGCAGGATATCGAGATAAGGCGCAGGGGGGATGGGTTGCAGGGTTTCGCTGAGGGGGCGATCCTCTTCGAGGGCTTCGCTAACGACAATTTGTTCTGCTGTAAGGTTGTACTGTTCGGCTTTTTGCCAGTAAAAAGATAGATATCTACCCCTTGCGTCTTGGGTAAATACTAATTCTGCCCCTAACTCTTGAAAAAAAACTGTAGAGGCGAGGCTCGATCGCCGAAAATCTGTGTTAGAGTCCATCAGAGTAGGGGATGAAAGTAGTTCGGATTTTGGAGTCTTGAGTTTTGAATAAATATCTCAATACTCCCCATTGTTTGATGCTTCTACTGTTAATTTTTGAGTTATTAATCAATTAAAAAGTTGTTGGCTTTTTAATTAAAACATTTATCGCTCAAAACTCACAATTAGCACAAATTTTAGGCTTCTATTATTGAGTATTGAGTGATTAATGAACTCAGAAAACATTTATTATTTAATTCTGAACTCAACTCAAAACTAAAAACTATTCGTTCTCAGCCGTTTTGGGTAATTTAAAGATAAAAATTAAGATTGAGAAATTAGGAATCTGCACCGATTAACTATCAAATGTGAAAATTACGCCAAAATATGAGGCTGCGAACCACCACCTCGAATAGTTCCGAGGTTGTGATTTAGCCGAGTTCACTCGCCCACCACTTGTAGCTTTCGCCGCGAAATCTGCAGGATCTCGCCCGCGCGATCGAAATTTCATTGCCAGAAACTTTACAGCCTGCAGATTTGCGCGCGCCGTCTGGGGCGAGAGTACCTCAGTCGTTCCACTCACCGCGGGGCGGGACTGGGGGGTTGCGGCGTAAACTCAGAGCCAGCTCGTCTTCGCGGCGCTCGCCTCTGAGCCACTGCTTGATTGCTGTTTCAATGACTTTGCTGGGGTCATTCGTCAAGTGCTTAATTTGGTCTAGCAGTTCAGGATCGATATGGATGGACAGTTCGACTTTTTCTGACGAACTGTGGGATGGTATTCTTGATTCGCTCATAGTTAAAAAATCCTAGTTTTAATTCTTAAGTTTCAATTCTTTTGATGACAACCGACTGGACTAGATATTGGCAGTCCCTGATTTGCACCCAACCTTTCCTCAACCGCTTAACCGCTTTCTGTACAATGAGAGAGAGAAAAGTTTTTTCCTTTTGGGTGTCCGGCCTCGATCGGACACTTGAAAGGCTAATAACTGATACTCTTGAGGTTTGCCTCAGTTGTGGTTTCATCTCAATCCCCAGTAAGAGGTTGAAGTAAGCACTCTACTCTTGCTTGTGTAATCATACAACAAAAAGTATCCTTTGCCGATTAGCTCTTCGATAAAAAACATGACTAACGTCCCTGTATCTCGCATTCGTAATTTTTCGATTATTGCTCACATCGACCACGGAAAATCGACCTTGGCCGATCGCCTGTTGCAGGCGACTGGGACTGTGCAGGCACGGGAGATGAAGGAGCAGTTTTTAGACAATATGGATCTCGAACGCGAACGCGGCATTACGATCAAGCTGCAAGCGGCTCGGATGAATTATACTGCCAAGGACGGTCAGGAGTACGTGCTGAATCTGATCGACACTCCCGGACACGTGGACTTTTCTTACGAGGTGTCGCGATCGCTCGCTGCTTGCGAAGGGGCGCTGCTGGTGGTAGACGCATCTCAAGGCGTGGAAGCACAAACCCTCGCAAATGTCTACCTTGCCTTGGGACACAATCTGGAAATTATTCCAGTTTTAAATAAAATTGACCTGCCGGGGGCAGAACCGGAACGGGTAAAAGGGGAAATTGAAGAAATTATCGGTCTGGACTGTAGCGGGGCGATTGAGGCTTCGGCTAAGGAAGGAATTGGTATAGATGAGATTTTGGAGTCGATCGTCGAATTGGTGCCGCCACCGCAGGATACTGTTGACAAACCGCTCAGGGCGCTAATTTTTGACAGTTATTACGACCCTTATCGCGGGGTAATTGTGTATTTCCGGGTGATGGACGGAAGTGTCAAAAAGGGCGATCGAGTTTTGTTGATGGTTTCGGGTAAGGAATATGTCATCGATGAATTGGGCATCCTTTCACCGACTCAAGTTCAAGTAGACGAACTGCACGCGGGGGAAGTCGGTTATCTGGGCGCGGCAATTAAAGCCGTAGCTGATGCTCGCGTCGGCGATACAATTACTTTGGTCAAAAAGCCTGCACCGGAGCCTTGGCCGGGTTATACAGAAGCAAAACCGATGGTTTTTTGCGGCTTGTTCCCGATCGATGCTGACCAATTTCCCGATTTGCGGGAAGCTTTAGAAAAACTCGAACTCAACGATGCGGCGCTTTCTTACGAACCGGAAACTTCGAGTGCGATGGGATTTGGTTTTCGCTGCGGTTTCTTGGGTTTGCTGCACATGGAAATTGTGCAAGAAAGACTGGAGAGAGAATACAATTTGGATTTGATTGTTACGGCTCCTTCTGTGGTTTATCAAATCACAACAATTAAAGGAGAAGTGTTAACAATTGACAATCCCAGCCACTTGCCCGATCCTCAGTATCGCGAGAAAATTGAGGAACCTTATGTGCGGGTAGAAATGCTGTCGCCGGAAACTTATGTGGGCGCGCTGATGGAACTATCTCAAAGTCGGCGGGGCATTTTTATGGATATGAAGTATCTGAGTCAAGGCCGAACTACGCTGGTTTACGAGTTGCCTTTGGCGGAGGTGGTGACGGACTTTTTCGATCAGATGAAATCGCGATCGCGCGGTTATGCGAGCATGGAGTATCACCTCATCGGTTATCGCGAAAATCCGTTAGTGAAAATGGACATTTTAATTAATGGCGATCCGGTTGACGCTTTGGCGATGATCGTACACCGCGATAAGGCTTATAATGTGGGCCGCGGATTGACTGAAAAACTCAAGGAGTTGATTCCCCGCCATCAATTTAAGGTGCCGATTCAAGCGACAATTGGCGCGAAGGTGATTGCTTCGGAACACATTCCGGCTTTGCGGAAGGATGTCTTGGCGAAGTGTTACGGCGGTGATATTTCGCGGAAGAAGAAGTTGCTGCAAAAGCAGGCGAAGGGTAAGAAGCGGATGAAGTCTGTGGGTACTGTGGATGTGCCGCAGGAGGCTTTTATGGCTGTGCTGAAGCTCGATCGAGATTCGTAATCTGTGTGGCTTTTTGTTAGGAACAGGCAAGATGCCTGTTCCACAAAGAGTCTGTTTTTTTGTCGTTGTTTGCAGTGCTCTAGAACAGGCAAGATGCCTGTTCCACAAAGAGTCTGTTTGATTGTGGAATTTTGTCAGGAACAGGCAAGATGCCTGTTCCACAAAGAGTCTGTTTTCTGTAGTTGTTTGCAGTCATCTAGAACAGGCAAGATGCCTGTTCCACAAAGAGTCTGTTTGATTGTGGCCTTTTGTCAGGAACAGGCAAGATGCCTGTTCCACAAATAGTCTGTTTTTTGTAGTTGTTTGCAGTCATCTAGAACAGGCAAGATGCCTGTTCCACAAAGAGTCTGTTTTAGTTTTCTTGTGGGATGGGCATCTTGCCCGTCCCTGTGGGGGTCCAGAATATGGCTGCAGCGTGAGTGGCGATCGCCCGATCGCATCACAGCAGATTATAACTCAAACAAGAATGCTTTGTTGAAACTCGCGCTGAATTTCATCTACAACTTTGCGATCGCTCAAATCACGATGCCACCAGTGGCTACAGCCATCTTGACAATATTTGCAGTACCTGCGCGCATCGGCAATTGCCAATAAACTCATTAACAGGAAAAAGGTTTTGATAGATTCTGAGGGCGGGAGTTTCAAAAGCTTTGCCATTTGTTCTTTTAATTGCCCTCTACTCAGCAACACACAAGGGGTGTAAGTTGGGCGAAGTTTTGATTTGGCAATTGCTAGGGAAACATCTTCTTCTCGCGCCCCTGCTTGGAGGGTCATGTAGGATAGCCGCTGCAATATTTCCTGCTGGTATTCGGTTGGGAAGCTTAAAAACCAGTTTTTTGCATCTTCTTGGCTAATTAATTCTTGTTGAATTTGATTGATTGTAATTTCATCGGCTAGATTCATTTGCCTCTCCTAAGTCTGGCTCAAATATAACGTGAGGTTCTCCTGAGATGAGGGGGCCAGTAAAAATATCGATTCCCGTTTCTCGACCTGAACTATTAATTTCGCCGCCACTTGTACCGCGAGGGACGGAACTGCTAGCGGAATGCCGCTGGCGAGACTTACCTAACATTATATAGTCCCAGTCAGAAGTTGGCGTACTTGTCCCGTTTGCTCGACTGCCAACAACTATGATGGTTTGTTTTGTCCGATCGGCTGCATTCTGAATTCTCCTGGCATCTTCTGGAGATATGCCTGCTTCTTGCCATGTTTTTACACCTCTCATTTAATGAATATTAGCATTGCAGTAGGCGACTTGTTTAGCACTTCTCGATTTAAAAATTAAGCACGATAACAATACTCCGGACAGTTTTTAAATAGGGATGCTTACGCAATAAAGCACAGAAGCGAAAAAACTGAGTGCTATC
>NZ_JAUBUB010000145.1:0-10283 GCF_036705265.1 Microcoleus sp. B4-C2 | reverse complement strand
CAACTTTTGGGCTAGCTTTACTGTTTCTTTTATTCATAACCGGCGTGCGACGCCGGTGGAACGCTCTGAAGAGGACTAAAGAGTTTTTCATTTTTATCTCGGATTTTCAGTCGGTTTCAACCGACTTTCGCTATTAGCCAGGGGTTTCAACCCCTGGCGGTTGTGGCAACACCACTTTATTTTATACTTCTCGTAAAATGCGACTATTCAAACGCTCATATTCATCCTCTAGTAGCCACATTTTAGCAGATTCGTAATTGTCAGTGGTAAAGATAACTTTATAGTTTTGTGCCGGGTTATGGATGCAAAATTTTCCTGAAATTTCTTTGACTAACATCAGGATATAAGGAGGAGATATCAGAGTATCAGCCCAGATTTCCGCAAACTCCCACTCAGTTTCTTGCATGGTAAATTCCCCTCATATTCACCAAATTGTCTGAATAGTTGTTACTGCTTGAATTTTTGCGTCGCGGGTGACTAACGGAAGACTCAAAGATAAAGCAGTGGCGGCAATAATCCTGTCCGGCATATCTGGTACCACATCGCGGGGAATCTGACGCAGAATTTGTGCTGTGATTAAATCCAAAGGGGCGATGGCTAAACCAGTTCCCGGATCGGATAAGGCATTGATTAACTCCTCAAATGCCTCTTCGGGCAATCGATACCTTTCCACTAAATAACTTAATTCTACAACGGAAATCGCGGACACATAAATCGAATAGCCTCCTGCTAATGCTGCATAAAGCAGTCATAGCTGTTTGTGATAATCGAGCATTCTCCCGCAAATACCAGATAATTGTATGAGTGTCGGCTACAACGGCGGTCATTAAATATCCCCTCTCGGAAAATTTCCCCACATTTCTTTTCTAGCTTCGGTAATATCTTCTTCGGTGATATCCATATCTAAATTATTCCACATTCCTTTGACGCTCTTTAGAGGTCGTTTGAGAAGGTTTTTTTGCTGAAGAAATTCAGCAAAATCTAAAACTTCTTGCTGCTGATTCGGGGGCAATTCGCGCAATTTATCTAAAACTGCTTGCTCTAAATTCATTGTTTCTTTTCCTCCGTTTTGGCTGTACTTGACATAGCTTTTAATCGGCTCTGTTCAATCTTAATTATATACCAGTCATCGATGAATTGAGTTTGATGGGTGAGTAGCCAGAAACCGGGTTTTTGCGAGAGACTTCGTTACAGTGCGAAGATTCGAGAAAAAATCGGTTTCTTTGATTTTGACTAAATGCCTAATTCCGGTGGCCGGCCCATCAAGCCTGTCATCAAGCGCAAGGCTAAAAACCTCACTGGGGGAATTGTCCGCAAACACCACAATCCAAAGCGGCGAAATGCTACAATTGGCAGCCAAGTATTAGAAAATAATCTGTCTAGAAAATCGGTAAATCCTAACACGATTAAATTCTCTTTTTTGCGCCAGTTGTGATACCGTTTCAATACTCGCAAATCGCCGATGTCTTCGCCTTTCTGGTGCGCTTGCTGCAAGATTTGGCCGATCGCCCCAGCGTCTCGAATACCCATATTTAATCCCTGGCCACCGACGGGATGGCAGCAGTGGGCGGCGTCCCCAATTAGTGCTAATCTGGGCAAAACGTAGCGATCGCTCTGCATTAACTGCACGGGAAACAAAAAGCGATCGCTCTCCAATTCCAAACGGCCCAAAAGCCCGCCCGTGCGCTGTTCCAACAAAGTCAAAAAATCTGTTTCATTCATTTGTTGCAAAGCTTTAGCTTCCGCGTGAGGTGCTGTCCAAACTACTTGACAACGGTTGCCAGGTAATGGTAAGACTCCCATCGGGCCGCTCGGCCAAAAGCGCTCAAAAGCGATATCATTGTGCGGTTTTTCTGCTTTAATAGTGATAGCAACGCAGGATTGCCAGTATTTCCAGCCGCGAGTGCTGATGTTGGCTTCGGTGCGGATGCGCGATCGCGAACCGTCGGCGGCGACTAATAATTTGGTGCGAATTGTCCGAGTTTCGCCGTTTTGTTTGACTTCTATTTCGGCGCAATCAGTTAAATATTTTACCTCGACTACTTCCGCCGGACAAACCCAACTAAAATTCGGGTTTTTTGCCAAACATTCGTGCAAAGCTGACAGCATGACTCCGTGCTCGCCCACGTAACCTAAAGCTGCTTTTGGTACAGGCAATTTGCCAGTATTTCCCAAATCCGGGCGGTGGAATTCGACGACACCGGGATAGTCGCCGTCGCAGAGGCTAATTTGCTCGAAGGTGGTGATTTGCGGCAAGATTTGCTGCCACACGCCGATACCTTCTAAGATCATTCCTGATAGCAGGGTAATTGCATAGGCTTGTTTTTTGGCTGCGGCGGCGGCGGGGAGTTGGGTTTCAATTATAGCGATTTTTAATCCAGAATCTTTTAAGGCGCTGGCTAAGGTGGCCCCGACTATGCCCCCTCCGACGATGGCTATGTCAAAGTCGAGTGTCGCTGTTTGCGTCGAGGCTGTGGTTGGAGAAAGTTGGTTTACAGGCATTTTCAAGGGAATTTGTCAAAGTTAATTGGATTGTTACTTTTTTATTGTAAAGAATTATTTCGATTTAGGGCGATCGAGAAGCGGAGAGTACCGGCATTCGTGAAAATCCAGGTTTTCAGACTACGATCTCCAAATGCAAGTCTTGGATGCCCTCGCTACCTCAGAAACCCGGTTTCTTCCTATATTTCTCCTCACTAAACGCAAAACTCGTAGAAACCGGGTTTCTAGCCCCCCCCGATGCAGGGCGGTTTCATTTTCTTGTAGGGGCAAACCCTCGTGAAGAGTGGGTGGGGCGGGTACGGGGAGTAGGGGTCGCACCGCCCCTACGAAAAACCTTTTGTAGCAATCCGACCCCTACTCCCCGTGGTTGCCCCGAAACAGCCCTGCCCCCCGATGGGTGAACCCTGAAACTAATGACTAATGACTCATGACTAATGACTAATGACCGAAAGCATCCAGGATACCCGCCACGTGATTCATCCGTCCAGAAATCAAAAACCTGTATCCGATAAAGGGGCCCCCGAATTTATCTCGCGCAAGTCAATGCTTCAATCTAAAATCTAAAATCTAAAATCTAAAATAGATTGACCATTTCCTTTGTGTTTTCGGCAGCCAGCGCTGATACTTCCTGGCGAATGGGAATCTCGATGACAAACTCTGCACCTTCCCCAGGCGTGGAAATACACCGCAATTTGCCTCGGTGTTTTTCAACTATAATCTGATAGCTGATTGACAGTCCCAAGCCTGTGCCTTTGCCGACTGGTTTAGTAGTAAAAAATGGGTCGAACAACTTGCCAATAACTTCTTGATTGATTCCCATCCCGTTGTCGGCAATCCGAATTGTTACTGTCTCGGAATTCGCACTTGTGCTAATCCGAATTCGGTTGTGGCGAGCATATATTTCTTTTGAAGAATGAGTGCTGTTGTACTCTTCGAGGGCGTCGATCGCATTTACTAAAAGATTCATAAATACTTGATTGAGCTGACCTACATAGCACTCTACTTTTGGAAAATTGCTGTATTCTTTGATAATCTCAATAGCGGGACGAAGTACATTAGCTTTGATCCGGTGCTGCAAAATTAGCAAAGTGCTTTCGATTCCTTCGTGAATATCTACTCGCTTCATCTGCGATTCGTCGAGTCGGGAAAAGTTGCGTAAGGATACAACTAAGTCGCGGATGCGATCGGCTCCAACTTTCATTGATTCCAAAATCTTCGTAAAGTCTTCCATTAAGTAATCAACTTCAATATCTTCGGCTGCTTCTACAATTTCTGGGACGGGATTTGGGTATTTCTCCTGGTAAAGATGGAGCAAACTGAGTAAGTCTGTGGCGTATTGGCTGGCGTGGGTAATGTTGCCGTAAATGAAGTTAATCGGATTGTTAATTTCGTGGGCGACGCCGGCGACTAGCTGCCCAAGAGAAGAGATTTTTTCGGTTTGGATTAGTTGAGTTTGAGCTTGGTGCAACTCGTGGACAGCTTTTTCGAGCTCGGCTGCTTGCACTCGATACTGTCCCTCCGACTGCTTGAGTGCTTCCAAAACTTGGACTCGATCGCTAATATCGGTGTGAGTTCCCACCCACTCGCGAACGCTGCCGTCGGCTGCCAAAAGGGGGACGGCCCGCACCCAGAAGTGTCTGTAGCTGCCGTCGGCGGCTCGCAAGCGGTGCTCGACTTCGTAGAGACTTTTTGTTTCTATGGCGCGCTTCCAAGCTTGTATTGTGCGATCGCGATCTTCTGGGTGCACTGATTTTATCCAGTAGTCCTTGTCTTCAGAACTCAAGCCCGTATAAGCTATCCAATCAGGCTCAGGTTTCTCGGCGATTCCGCTAGCGTTTGTCGTCCAAACCATCTGTGCGGTAGCCATTGCCAGCGATCGATATCTTTCCTCGCTCAGACGCACAGCTTCTTCGGCTTGGCGGCTGGCTGTCACGTCGCGCAAAATAGTTGTGAATATGATTTCCCCTGCCACTTCGAGTTGGGAAATAGAAGCTTCGGCGGGAAATTCCGTACCATCTCGGCGGCGGGCGAAAATTTCTTTGCGGTGGCCCATTGTTCGGGCTTGTTTAACGCCGCAGCCGAAATTGCTGACGAGGTGACTGTGAGGGGTGGCAAAAGCTTCGGGCAACAGCAGGCTCAGGGATTGCCCGATCGCCTCCGCAGCCGTCCACCCAAAAATCCGTTCTGCACCTTGGTTGAACAGGATAATTTTTTGGTCAGCATCCACAGAAATAATCGCGTCCTCGGCAATTTCTAAAATGCCGGCGAAACGAGCTTGAGACAGTTGCAGCGCTTGTTCAGCTTGTTTGCGATCGCTGATGTCGCGGGCGATCGTCGAAATGTATGCGAGTTTGCCGCCCGGTGCGGAGTGGGAGATGAGGACTTGGCTGACGGGAAGTTCGAGTCCCGATGCTGACACGAAGGCTGTTTCTCCACTCCAAAAGCCCTCGGAAACAGCGGTGGCGATCGCTTGTTTCAAAGTGCTGCGGGCTGAGGCTGCCGTGAATTCTGCAACTTTTCGCTTGGATATATCTTCGTTTTCGCCTATACCCACCATTTTTCTGCCGGCTTTGTTAATGTAAATGGCGCGTCCTTCGAGGTTGTAGATACCTACAAAATCCGGGGTTGCTTCCAGAATTGCTGCTAAACTTCTGTTGGCGATTTCGGCTTGTTTGCTCTCAGTAATATCCCGCGCGATGCTAACTATACCGCTGATCTTTCCTAAGCCGTCCCGGTAAGCACTTTTTGTAGAAAGAAATATCCTCAAATTTCCTTTGACGGGCAGCTCTTCTTCGATCGCTTCCGTTGTTCCCGCTGCCATAATTGGGCGATCGGTTTTTATAATATTTTCCGCAATTTCCGGCGGAAACAACTCGCTGTCATCTCTGCCGATAATGTCGTCTACAGACTGGCCAATTATACTGGCTCCCGCAGCATTAAGCATTAGATAACGGCCCTGAATATCTTTGACAAATAGGGCTGCGGGCGTACTGTTGATTACTGTCATCAACAGATTGTAGTTTTTTTGAAGCGCCTGCTTTGTTGTTTGAGAGTCGAAAATTTGCTGTTGCAATTGCTCGTTGGTTATTTGCAGTTGGATAGTCCGTTTCTCAACTTGATTTTCTAAGTCTAATTTAGCTTTTCTCAGTCCCAGTTCCGCTCGATAGCGTTTCCGGTCTGCGCTGCAGAGAGTTTTGGCAGAATGCCAAATCAGAACTGTAAAAATAATCACGTTCAATACGCTTAACAGCGATATCCCTACCTCCGGCGTGTAGGCTTGTAACCGATCTCCCAATAGGATGAAATAACCGACTAAAGGTGGGATAATGATTGCCCGTGGCAACAAGCGCCGCGCCATGATGCCGCCCGCGCGATCGCTCGTCATTACTGCTATCAATCCTCGATCGGGACTGGCAAATAAAATGCCGCAGCTCAGCAACATAAATGCTGCGGAGGTGTGCAAAGCCATCCCTGTATTATTGCCAATTTGGTAAAATAAAGCTTTGTCGTAGAAATAGCCTATCAAACCCGTAAATGCAATTAAAAATGCACAACAGCTTAAAATTTGAATCCGCAGGTATTTAGGCCGACGTTCTGACAGCAGCAGCAGCGCTGTTCCCAGCAATAAAAAAGCACCAGCAGTATTCGGTGCCATGCGTCCTGGTGTTCCGGTAATTGTCAATGTGTAACTTTCTTTAAATAGCAGTTGGTCGATGCCTAAGTCTAAATTAAAGCTATATTGAAGTAGGGTTAATAGGCTAATTAATATAATTAAAAATGAGGACAATAAAATCAATTTTTTGTAATTTTTTTGAGGCTTTCTTGCTGTTAATTTGGTGCGCCCTATCTGTTGGATGAATAGAGAAAACCCGCCCAAAATAAAGCATACCGCAGTATTGGCTTTCATGGTAACGAGTCCGGGCAGAATGCTTTTTAAGAGTTGCACATCGAATATCCAACCCAAAATGACTGTACAGCCGATCGCCATTACTGCAATACTCGCTTTTTTGCAAAAAGACTCGACTGCAGCCATTCGGGTTGAGGGCGTTTGCCGTTGTTGCGATCGTTCAAAAACTTCCAATTTCTCGATCCCTCTAATTATTTGGTTTCTACGTATCAAAGGTAACAATAAACACTCTAGTGATATTGTTGCCTACTATACAAAGCTGCTGAAGATTTGCTCAAAGCTGCTAAGCATAAAATATGAATTATTTTACCTAACTTTAGATAGAGCGTCAAATGAAGGTGGAAGGCTCTTATGTAGAAGGCATTTGGCAGAATTGACTAATTTTTGTATGTGTAAATTTTAATAAAAAATTCCTTGTTCCTTGTTCGTTGTCCCTTCGATTTTGGAAATTGGCGCCCGATTCATCGGCAAGACGGAGTGTTTTTACTCAGTACATCGAGGGATAATGGTAGCGGATGAATCACTCTGCAACAAGATCACTGGCATTGTCAATCGGCTGCTGTGGCTGTGGGAAATGCGATCGGCATAACAGATAAGACTCGGCGGTTGAAAACCGCTACTACATAAACTTTCGTCCCAGCAGAGAGGGACTAACCTGTGGAGCATTTAAACCACTAACGAAACCTGTAGGGTGCGTCGGCTCGATCGCTTCCACCGGCAAGGGAAACGCGGAGGCCCGTGGCACCATATAATACTATTTTAAACGCTCCACAGCTTAACTGTTAACTGTTAATTCTTAATCTTGTTCACATAACCCCACAAACTGTAATCGCGACTCAGCCAACCCCGGAAAAAAGCCATCTGAGTCGGATCTTCTTGCACCCGTTTGTAGCGGTAAATAATCCGTTCGTTAATCATTTGCAACGCGGTATTTCTATTATTCGCTCCTTTTAGCGCTTCCTTGGTGCGGGCATCAAAAACTCCCGTTTGCGGCAATCCTAATGCTTGCTGAAGAAAGGTAATAGAGTTATTAATACCGAAATTAACGGCAGTGTCAAACATGACGATCGCCAAAGCCGGCTGCATCGTGCCCGAGAGGCTCGAATCCCAGTAATATTTATAAATTTCTAGGAGCTCTGCTTCCGACATCTGCGTCACGTCGAGGGGCGGAAGCCCACGACTGTAGCGGTAGGCGTTGTATTCCGTTTGCAAAACGCCCCGATAAGTTCTGCCGCCCTTATCGGCTGGGTGATTGCTGAATCCGCCCTCAAAATATAGGGTGAAATAAAGAGCAGTTTGAAATAATTTCTGCCGAAAGCTGGCTGTCTGCTGCTGCTGGGCGAAAGTCTTTTGGGCAAAGGGTAAGGGGATTGCTAAGGTTAACAAGAGTATCCCCAGCAGGAGGTTTGGTTTCCACTTGATGTTATGTTGGCGCTGTGTCGCTTGCTTGTCGCTCATAAATTCTCTGTGACGATCGCCCGTAGTTCCGCTAAAACTGCTACTCTGCAAAATAATATAGATTCAACCTTTAACTTGATAGCACAGATAGGCCGCCAAATGAATTCCGATTTTCGCAACCAATCCGAAACACCCCAATTTGAAGATGCTGCATCCCTGACAGTCGCTGCAGAAACCTATTACTCTCAAGGCAATTTAGCAGCAGCCGTCGCTGCTTGTCGCCGAGCTCTGGAATTGCAACCGGATTGGGCGGCGGCTTACGTGACAATGGGCAATGTTCAGCAAGCAAGCGGCCAAATTGAGGAAGCGATGCGGTTTTATTCCGAGGCGATCGCCCTGAATCCCGATTTTGCTGAGGCTTATGCTAATTTGGGCAGTATGCTCTACAAACAAGGGCATTTGGTGGAGGCGGTTGTCAATTACGAAAAGGCGATCGAACTTAAACCGAATTTGGCTGCTGCTTACTGGAATTTGGCAGGGGCACTGAAGCAGCAGGGGCAGCAGGATGCAGCGGTAGCCTACGAGCAAAAAGCTCTCGAACTCAATCCCCACCTTGCTCAGGTAGATTTTCACTTAAATTTAGGAGATACATTAGCGCGGCAAGGGAAATTAGATGAGGCGGTGGCTGCATGGAAGCAGGCGATCGCATTTAAACCCGATTTAGCCGAAGCATACTGTCAAATTGGCCAAGTTTTGCGCCACCAGGGCAAATTTAAAGAGGCAATACCCAACCTTCAAAAAGCCCTAGAAATTAAACCGGATTTTATTTCTGCCCACCAACATTTGTGCGGCATCCTCAGAGATACTAGCGATTTAGCTGCCGCGCGGCAAGCCGTGCACCACTACAGCCAAATGTGTGCCGAAACAGATCCAATTATGACCGCGATTTACTTCATCAGCACCTATCAAGTGTCGGGATTAAATCAAATTGCGGGCGATCGATTTTTAGAGCTAGAGTCATACTTGCAGCACAACTTAGAAACCGCTAGCCCGGTAGAAATTAAATCGCTTTATGCAAACTTGTTATTCAGCACACCCTATTTGCGAGATGACTTGACAGCCAACTCAAAACTTTACAGATTAATTGCCCAAAAGTATATCGACCAATGTATTAAACCTAATTTTTCTCAACCCGCAAATTACAGTTTCAAACCAACGGTTCCATCCAGCCAGTTAAAAATCGGCTTTTTGTCCAATCACTTCAGCCGCCATTCTGTAGGTTGGTGCAGCGCTGACATCATTCGCGAATTGTCAAATATCACACCCAATGTGTATTTGTACGCTTCCGAAAGAATTGTTCCTGACGATCGCACTCAGCAATTTGAAAGTTTTGGCAAACTGACTTTTCCCACAACCTACCCGAACGGAATTGCAAACTCTGCCGAAATTATCGACCAAATTCAGCAAGATGAATTGGACGTTTTAGTTGATTTAGATTCTCTCAGCGTACCAGTTCACGCTGACATTCTCTACCAAAAACCCGCACCAGTTTGTGTTTCTTGGCTGGGATTTGACGCCCCTTACATATCGCCGGAAAATTACTTTCTTACAGACAGGCACTCGCACCCTGGAGACAGGGAAAAATATTATGACGAGCAGCTAATTAGGATGCCTGATTCCTTTGTAGCGGTGTCCGGTTTTCAGAGATATGGAGTCGATCCCGTTGCATTGAGAAGATCGCATCGGATTGGCTTGGATCAGATAGTTTACCTGTGCGTCAGTCCCGGCAGAAAATTTAATCGCGAGTTGGTAAAAGCACAAATTGCCATTCTCAAAGAAGTGCCGAACAGTATCTTAATTCACAAAGCTTTAGGCGATGCTGCGGTGTTTGAGGCTGCATATCACCAAGCTTGCGAAGCTGAGAAAGTGAGCAAGCACCGAATTAAGTTTTTGCCGAGGTTTGCTACTGAGGAAGAACACAGAATTATCTATTTGCTGGCAGATGTGTTGTTAGATTCTTATCCTTACAACGGAGGAACTCAAACTTTAGAGGCTTTGTGGTCTAATTTGCCGGTGGTGACTCGCACAGGAGAGCAATTTTTGTCGAGAATGGGTTATTCGTTTTTGCAGACTTTGGGAATTGAAACAGGTGTGGCTTTGTCTTGGTCGGAATATGTGGAAGTTGGTGTAAAATTGGGTAAAGAGCGTGAATTGAGAAATGCAATTAAATCACAGTTGGTGAAATCTAAAGATCCAGCCAATTTGTCGCCGCTGTGGAATCCGAAAAAGTTTGCTGGTGATATGTATGCGGTCTTGGAAAAATTATGTAAGATAGGATAACGCGCTAATTATAGGATAAGGTGCGTCAGGCCAAACAATCCGCAATGTGAGAAAACATCATAAGGAATGAGAATTAAATAACTTCCACTCTTGAAAGTGGGATGGGCGTCCCGCCCGTCCAAAAAGGACGGGCGGG
>NZ_JAUBUB010000144.1:2420-10665 GCF_036705265.1 Microcoleus sp. B4-C2 | reverse complement strand
AACTTTTGGGCTAGCTTTACTGTTTCTTTTATTCATAACCGGCGTGCGACGCCGGTGGAACGCTCTAAAGAGGACTAATGAGTTGAAAAGTGTTTTTCTTAGTCCTCTTTAGAGGACTTTAGCTTTGAGGCAGGGGTTTCAACCCCTGCCGGAATATGGGTTGTACGTTAATTGGACACCAATGGGCAGTGCCGTGTCCCTACGAACAATTATCAGGTTTGTAGTAAGGATCTCAGTCCTTTATCAGAACTTTTTTATTTGATGTTTTGTAGGATTTATGCTGAAACTTTGTCCGAAAGAAACAGCGTCAATGCTAACTAAAGATGGGGTTCGTTTAGATGCTGACATCTACCGCCCCGATGCGGAGGGCGAATTTCCAGTATTGTTAATGCGGCAACCTTACGGAAGGGCGATCGCCTCTACAGTAGTATATTCCCATCCCGCATGGTACGCCAAACACGGCTACATCGTTGTCATCCAAGACGTGCGGGGACGCGGCACTTCCGAAGGCGAATTTAACCTATTTGTTAACGAAACACAAGACGGTTTTGATACCGTCAATTGGGCAGCTAATTTGCCGGGAAGTAACGGCAAAGTCGGAATGTACGGTTTTTCCTACCAAGGCATGACTCAACTCTACGCGGCTGCTGCTAAACCCAGTGCATTAATCACAATTTGTCCGGCAATGGTAGGGTGCAATTTATACGCAGATTGGGCCTATGAAGGCGGCGCATTTTGTCTGCAATCAAATCTCGGCTGGGCAATTCAGCTAGCTGCAGAAACCGCTCGCTTAAAAGCCGATACTTCTGCCTATCAAGCCTTTTATGCAGCTTCGAGAAATCTCCCGCTATACGATACCGTGCCGGCGCGTCCTGAGATTATTAAAAATCTTGCGCCAGACTCATATTATCACGATTGGTTGCATAATTATCGACCGAGCGAGTATTGGGAAAAGTTATCGCCAAACATCAAAGATTTAGACTTACCGATGCTGCACATTGGTGGTTGGTTTGATACTTATTTGCGGGGAACAATCCATCTTTATAAGGAAATGGTGACCCGGAGTTCCTATCCGCAGCATTTGATAATTGGCCCTTGGGCGCATTTACCTTGGGGGCGAAAAGTTGGAGCGTTGGATTATGGTTTGGCAGCTTCAAATCCTGTGGATGAGTTGCAAATTCGCTGGTTCGATCGCTTCCTCAAAGGAGTTGATACAGGAATATTAGACGAGCTGCCGATTTCGCTATTTGAGATGGGGAAGAATGATTGGCGGAAATTTGATAAATGGCCTAATAATAATCATAAATCTTATTTTTTAGCAAGTACCGGACTTGCTGCGATGAGAGAAGATGCGGGTATTTTAACAGAGAGTTGCGCGGATGTTTGCACTGATGATATATTCGTACATGACCCTTGGCGGCCGGTGCCATCCTTGGGAGGTCACGCTGCATTTCCTGCCGGTGCGATCGAGCGATCGACTATTGACTGCCGCACCGATGTGTTAACATACTCTTCGGCACCGCTAACAGCAGATTTGCACTTAGCTGGAGATATAATTGTCGAAGTATTTTGTACCGCCGGTGCGCCGAGTTTTGATATGTGTGCGATACTTTCTGAGGTCAAAGATAGCGGCAGCGTCTACAATTTTACTCAAGGTTACGTGCGGGTAAATTCAGGGGAAACACCTGTAAGAATTGTGCTGCAAGCAACTTGTATGCAAATTACCAAAGGTAATGCCTTGCGTCTGAGTTTAAGTGCGGCTTGTTTTCCCGCTTACGACATGAATCCGGGAACGGGCGCGCCGGGCGGTGAAGCGCGGGCGATCGATGCTAAAATTATCACGCTGACAGTAAGTTGTGGCGGGAATTTTCCCTCTCAAATTTTGCTGCCAATTGTCAATTAAACCTAGAACTTATTCAATTATGAGCATTATTTTTCACATCACCCGCAGCCAACAGTGGGAAGAAGCAAAACAAGTTCAATCCTATCGCGGAGATACGCTAGATACTGAAGGATTTATCCACTGTTCGACTCTGCCACAAGTTCTTAAATCTGCTAATAAATTTTTTGTGGGACAAACAGGATTGTTGCTGCTTTCGATTGACTCGGACAAACTGCAAGCTGAACTTAAGTATGAATATGCTGCGGGTGAGAATTACCCGCACATTTACGGGCCGCTGAATGTTGATGCTGTGTTGAAAGTTGTTGAATTTGAACCGACTGCAGATGGCAAGTTTGAATTGCCGGAAGAATTAAGGGATGTTGTTTAATACTCATATGTTGCACCATTGTCAATTAGCCTTTTATGAACAGGCAAGATGCCTGTTCCACAAGAAAATTTATATTTTGTGGAACAGGCATCTTGCCTGTTGCTGACAATGGTGCAAGATATCAGTTAATATGCACATTTTGCACCATTGTATACTAACTTTTTAGAGCGTTGCTCAGAGCAACGGCCCACAATACAATTAAGTGTATTGTGGAACGGGCATCTTGCCCGTTCTAATTTCTGCAATATATCAATTTAAACTTACTGATTAACCAACTCTGCCGCCAATTTCAGCGCCTCTTCGCGAGTCGCAATTCTCCCCTCCACCCGCGCTAATTGAATCTCCATTAAAAATTGACCGATGCGCGGACTTCTCGGCAAATTTAAATATTCCATTAAATCATTGCCGCTAACTAATTGTGTCGGATGAGCAATAATATCATCCGCATCCAGATAGCGATTAATTAACAGTGAAATTTCATCAATCGCAACTCCCGCCGCCACCGCCAAAACCGCTAAAACTGGAAATACTATTCCTACATCCCGAAACAAAAAATACTGTTCTCGCAAAGACATTTCCGCGATAGGTTTTGGTTGTAATTTGGGCAAGTATTTCAAAAGCCCGATCGCACTTTTAATCTCCGCATTGCTGTACTTCAACCGCAGCAACTGCGTTTCAGCAATTGTCGGGTCGGAATCTGCCAAAATAGCCAGCTTCGCGACAGCCAACAAAGGCGTTTTAATTGTATCTCTAATCTGACGGCCGAATTCGTTCCCTAATTCCGGGTAAATTACCGCTAATTTGTCAGCCGATGCGTCAATTTTTGTCAAAATATCAAAACGGTCGATCGCACTTTCAAACCAAATCGAAAACAAACCATCTTCCCAACCGCGACAAATCCAAGGAACACCGTCAGGATTGCTCAACAAATAACCCAATTCCGTCCGCACCCGTTCCACCGCTACCCGACTCAACAGCGGCGCTAATTCCCGAATCGCCGATTGAGTTTCAGTTTCGATCGCAAAACCCAACTGCGCCGCTTGGCGGTAAGCTCTTAATAACCTCAGCGGATCGTCCTCCAAATTTGACCGCGAAACCATCCGCAGCACACCCAACCGCAAATCAGTTTGACCGTCCAAAGGATCGATGATTTCTCCTGTAAAAGGATTGCAGGCGATCGCATTTATCCGAAAATCCCGGCGCAGCAAATCCCCCTCCAGACTCCCCCCTTCCGCCTGCGCCAAATCCACCGTACCGCCCGCAAACACCACCCGCGCAATTTGGCGTTCCGCATCCAACAAGACAAATCCACCTTTCGTGCGATCGGCAATTTTTCGAGCAGTCTTCACGGCCCGTGTTAGCATAACGAAATCTAAATCAAAATAGTGCGATCGCCTCCCCAGCAGCGCATCCCGCACCGCACCGCCCACCAAATAAGCAGGCGGTGTCAGCAGTTGCAAATCAAACGGCCAAGTATCAGGAGATAATGAAGAGGGCAAATTAATCGGCATCGCAACAAAAATCTACTTTCCTTACAAACAATTAAACTCTTGCTACGCTAGATTAACAGAAAGCTCAAATTTCACCAATCTTTTTGAAATGCACAGAGGATATCAAGAATGTGTATTTGTATTAACTGCCACTATGTAGACCGCTGCTTCACCTACCACGCCGTAGAAGAACAGCACGAACAGCTTCACCTCACCGAAACACCCGATTTCGACCCCGTAGAACCCACCATCAACGTCAACATCCGTCCCCGCCAAGACGAAATTGAAATGGAATGGGATGTAGTTGGGTGTCAGAGTTTCAAGCAAGAGACCGGCAAATGGGCAAAATTGCGGCCAGGCGAACTCGTCCCGACTTAAGGAAGAAGTCATTAGTCAGTAGTCAGTAGTCATTAGTCATTAGTTATTTGTTGGTTGTTGGTTGCTATTTGTTGTTTTTTATAGGTTTTTTGTGAGTGGTTGGCGATAACAACCAATAACCAATAACCAATAACCAATTCCCAATGCCCCATTCCCAATTCCCAATTCCCAATTCCCAATTCCCAATTACAAATCTAAAATCTAAAATCTAAAATCTAAAATCCAATGAGCTATTGCTTAAACCCAACTTGTCAGAATCCGCAAAACCTAGGTGATGCAGAATTGTGCCAAAGTTGCGGATCAAAATTGTTATTAACTATTGACGCAGAAACGCCATCAGCATCTCGCTACCGAACCATAAAGCCGATCGGGCAAGGAGGCTTTGGCCGAACATTTCTAGCAGTTGATGAAACCAAACCCCTGATTTTTTCGCAGTGCGTAATCAAGCAATTTTTGCAGCAAAATACCTCAGCCGAAAAAGCCGCTCAACTATTTCACCAAGAAGCAGCCCAGCTAGAAACCTTGGGAAAACATCCCCAGATTCCCGAATTAATCGCGCATTTTGAACAAGACGGGAGACAGTATTTAGTACAAGAATTTATAGACGGCAAAAACCTAGCCAGAGAATTAGAACAAAAAGGAGCCTTCACCGAAACTCAAATTCGGCAAATCCTCAACGATTTATTGCCAGTGCTCCACTTCGTCCACAAATCCAAAGTCATTCACCGCGATATCAAACCCGAAAATATCATTCGCCGCCGGCTAACTCCAGCCCCTTTACCCGCCTTAGAAAATTCCTATCAACCCTCTCCTTTCCAAAAAGATATTGTTTTAGTAGACTTTGGTGCAGCTAAGAAAGTAACAGCAACCGGGTTGCCGCAAACTGGTACAATCATCGGCAGTGCTGCTTATACAGCCCCAGAACAATTGATGGGGAAAGCAGTTTTTGCCAGCGATATCTACAGTTTGGGCGTTACCTGCATTCACTTGCTGACTGAAATTCCTCCCTTCGATTTGTTCGACAGTACAGAGGATTCTTGGGCTTGGCGAAATTATTTGAAAACCGCTGTTAGCGATGATTTCGGCCGCATCCTCGACACCATGCTTCAAAGTGCCACCAATCGGCGCTACAGTTCAGCCTCAGCAGTCATCCGGCACTTGAACCCCAAACCGGTGTATTTAGACGCACAGCCTGTGCTAGACGCGCCGGAAACGCCTGCAGAACGGGTGCTTACACCTGCGCCCGGTGTGTCGCTTTTCACTCGCCAACAGCAAGCCGAAATTCAGCAAGCTTTGCAAGAGGATCTCGCCCCCTACAATGTTACAATCCAAGTCAGTCAAGCCAAGCAACAGCTCACTATCGTCATCAACAGAACCGAAGACAACCCCGTTTACTATCCGCACTTATCTCAAATAATTGCCACCAGACTCACCGATTTGCAGTTAAATAAAGTCGCAGCCGTGAAGTTGTTGGGAAGACTCAACAATTCTCGCCGCCCGGAGTGGAAGCAAATATTGCAAATCGATCCCAAGATTAAATTGAGAAACAAACTCGTGCGGCTGCAACACAATCAATTACTCAAGAAAGCCGCCTCTGTTACTACCCAAGAATTTTGGCTGCCGAAGTTGAAAACTCAAGATTTTTGGATAGATGCGCTAATGTTTGCCTTAGTTTGGTTTATCTTTGGCTCTCAAATAGTCATTTTTAATTCTTGGTTTGCGCTAATAGTTTCGTCGGGTTTTATGACTGTGAAGCATCAAGTTTCCCAACACAAAGAATTTGCAAATAACAATTTATTTGCAAGTTTAGTAGTGCTGTTTTTGGTGAGTGGCGGCATGGGTAATTCCAGGATTTTAAATACGGGAATATTTGGCATTCTTTTGGGTTGCTTAGTTGTGGCTTTACCGCTGTTTTTTGTTAAGGAAAATTATCAGTAATCGTGAATAGCAATCCCCAAGACGGAACATCAGTTAAAAAATACGGCTTAGCCCTGCACACAGCTAGTCGCGAACTCGGTTTAGCCATCAGCAATTTTGCCGGGGATTCTCGCTGCCAAACTTGGAATTTGGATCGCGATTTAGCAACTCATTTGCATCAGTATTTAGTGGAGTTTATTGGGCCGCAAACTTGGGGGGATTTGGCTTTTATTGCAGTAGCGAAGGGGCCCGGAGGTTTCACGGGGACTCGGATGGGTATGGTGACGGCGCGGACTTTGGCTCAACAGTTGGATATTCCGGTTTTTGCGGTTTCAACTCTGGCGGCTGTGGCTTGGGCGGAACCCCCCCAACCCCCCCTTGCTAAGGGGGGGCTTTTGAGTGCAGAACCTTCCCTTGCTAAGGGGGGGCTTTTGAATACGGAACCCCCCCAACCCCCCCTTGCTAAGGGGGGGCTTTTGAAAGATGATATCGCGCTGCAAATGCCTGCACAGCGGGGACAATTGTTTGGCGCTGTTTATTCAATTAACAAAGATTCTGGTTTAACTGAGTTGTTTCCTGAGACGGTGATGACTCCTGAATCTTGGCAAGAAAAGTTGGATAATTGGGGGAATTCTTATCAGTTGATTGAAGTTGGTAGCGAGTTGGGATGGTCGGTTTCTAGCGTGTTGGAATTGGCTTATTTGGAGTGGCAAATGGGAAGTCGTCCTGATTGGTCGGATGCTTTGCCTTTTTACGGTCAACATCCGGTTAAGGGACACTGAATATTGGGAATAGGGCATGGGGAATAGGGAATTGGGCATTATTTCGTTTCTGTTAAACTCACATTTTGCACCATTCTCAAGAACAGGCAAGATGCCTGTTCCACAAAGAGTAGATTTTCTTGTGGAACAGGCATCTTGCCTGTTCCTAAAAGGCTAATTGAGAATGGTGCAAGATATAAGTTAAATCAACTTGTAGAGTGCGTTTTTTTTCCGACAATGCCCGATGCCCGATGCCAGTAAATGATTTATAAGCAATTAAGCAGACTTGATATCGTTGTTTATTTAAGGGCAATACAAAGTTCGAGGCAAAAAGTTAATGTTAGCGGGTCTGGGTTTTCGCTTCGCAATCGATCGATCTCAGCTCGATCGCAGCCGCGAGATTCCATAAAATCGAGCATCCAGTTCGTTATTGTAGCGAGATCGATGTATTTTGCTCCGAGGCAAACAGGGCAAATTTCTGGGCTGAGGGTACCGGTGCCGCCGCATTCGGGGCAATCCCAGTGGCTGCTTACGGGATCGGGGGTAGTTAGGATGTTGTTCATGCTGGGAAAAAGTACGCGCGGCGTAGCGATCCCGCAGGGAATCGCACCTACTCGTTAACTCTAGCAAAAATGCCGATCGCCCTTACTTCTTCCTGCCTTTACACTAAGGGGGCTAGTGACTAAAATTGACAAAAATACACAAGGGGTGGCTATGTTCGATCGCACTCAATGGTTTTTGGCTGGTATGTCGATCGCACTTTCGGTTCAGTTAAGTCAGCCAGTTGCAGCAGCCGTGCCCGTTGGCAAAACCGTACAAACATCACAAACTAACAGTAGCGAGGCTGCTGCAAAAGCATTCAAAGAAGGACTAAAACTCTACCAGCAAGGAACAGCGAAAGCAAAAAGAAGTGCGATCGTCAAGTTTGAAATAGCATTAAACCTGTATCGAGAAGCGGGCGATCGCCGCCGGGAAGCTGTCACCTTCAGCAACATCGGCTTAGTCTACTCAGGTTTGGGAGAAAAACAAAAAGCGCTAGAGTATTACAGCCAGTCGCTTCCCCTGAGTCGGGCAACAGGCGATCGTGGTGGGGAAGCTATCACCCTCAACAACATCGGCAGTGTCTACTCAGAATTGGGAGAAAAACAGAAAGCGCTAGAGTATTACAGCCAGTCGCTTCCCCTGAGACGGGCAGTAGGCGATCGCAGCGGGGAAGCTGTTACCCTCACCAATATCGGCAGTGTCTACTCAGCATTGGGAGAAAAACAGAAAGCGCTAGAGTATTACAGCCAGTCGCTTCCCCTATTTCAGGCAACCGGCGATCGCAGCGGGGAAGCTGTCACCCTCACCAGCATCGGCAGTGTCTACTCAGAATTGGGAGAAAAACAGAAAGCGCTAGAGTATTACAGCCAGTCGCTTCCCCTGAGAC
>NZ_JAUBUB010000144.1:0-2320 GCF_036705265.1 Microcoleus sp. B4-C2 | reverse complement strand
AGCATCGGCAGTGTCTACTCAGAATTGGGAGAAAAACAGAAAGCGCTAGAGTATTACAGCCAGTCGCTTCCCCTGAGTCGGGCAGTAGGCAATCGCAGCGGGGAAGCTAGCACCCTCAACAACATCGGCAGTGTCTACTCAGATTTGGGAGAAAAACAGAAAGCGCTAGAGTATTACAGCCAGTCGCTTCCCCTATTTCGGGCAACCGGCGATCGCCGTGGGGAAGCTACCACCCTCTATGGTATTGCCTATGCCAAACGCGCTCAAGGCAATCTCACTGAAGCGCTCACTAACATTGAATCCTCTCTCAAAATCATCGAAAACCTCCGCACCAAAATAGCCAGCCCCGAACTCCGCAGCTCATACTTTGCCACAGTACAAAACTACTACGAATTATACATCGATTTGTTAATGCAACTGCATAAAACTAATCCTAAATCCGGTTACGATACAAAAGCCTTAGAAGCCAGCGAACGTTCGAGGGCCCGCAGCCTCCTCGAACTTCTCCAAGAAAGTAACGCCAACATTCGCGAAGGTATTTCCCCCGATTTACTGCAACAAGAAAAGAGCCTGCAACAGCAACTCGATGCCATTGAAAAGCAGCGCATCGAAACAATCAGCACCCCCAATCCCAATCAAGCTAAAATCGATGAAATCGACAAACAGCGCCTCGCACTTTTGCAACAATATCAGCAAATTCAAGCCCAGATTCGTACCGCCAGCCCCCGCTACGCTGCCCTCACCCAACCCCAACCTTTAACACTCCCAGAAATTCAGAAACAGATTCTCGATGAAAACACGATTTTATTGCAATATTCCCTCGGCCGAGTTCGCAGTTATTTGTGGGTTGTGACATCAACAGGAGTAACCAGCTATGAATTGCCAAAACGCGCAGACATTGAAACAGCAGCTAAGAACTTCCTAGAGGTAATAACTAGCCCAATCCAGAGAGATATTCCCCAACAAGTTGCCCAAGCAAGTGCAAATCTGGGTCAAGTGATTTTACAGCCCGCAGCAGCCCAATTAGCAAAAAAACGCTTATTAATTGTTCCCGACGGCGTGTTGCACTATACCCCTTTTCAAGCTTTAACTATTTCCCAAACCGCCGGACAAAATACCAATGTTCCCTTAATAGTCGAACATGAAATTATCACTCTGCCTTCTGCCTCAACTCTCGCCATTCTCAGGCAAAATTACGGAGATAGAAAACCACCAAGCCAAACTTTAGCGATTTTAGCCGATCCTGTTTTCAGTCCAGAGGATGAAAGAATTAAAGGAAAAATCACCCAAGCAACAACAGCAAAATTAGAAGCAAACAACCTCGGTTTAAATCAATCGCTTCGTGCTTCTAATCGGCAATGGCCGCCCGAACGCCTACCCTTTACCCGCCAAGAAGCCCAAACAATATCCAGCTTATTTCCCTCAGCTTCTAGCAGTCAAAAGATTGATTTTGATGCCAGTCGCACTACTGCTACCGACGGCAGTTTAGCTAATTATCAAATCGTTCACTTCGCCACCCACGGCCTTGCCAACAGCCAAAATCCCGAACTGTCAGGAATTGTGATGTCGATGGTAGATGACAAGGGCAATCTTGTCAATGGTTTTTTGCGCCTCACGGATATTTTCAACTTGAAACTGGCGGCAAATTTAGTGGTTTTAAGTGCTTGTCAATCGGGCATGGGGCAGAATGTTAAAGGCGAAGGAATGGTGGGATTGACAAGGGGTTTTATGTATGCGGGTGCTCAGCGGGTGGCGGTGAGTTTGTGGAATGTGGATGATGAAGGAACTTCTGTGTTAATGCAAAAGTTTTATCAAAAAATGGTGCAACAAAAGTTAGCGCCGGCGGCAGCTTTGAGGGCGGCGCAGATGGAAATGATGCAGGAGGAAGAGTGGAAATCTCCCTATTATTGGGCTGCTTTTACCTTGCAAGGCGAGTGGAAATGATATACAGCACTTGTGCTGGTAAGTAACTACATAGCCCTTGTAGGGAAACGGCAATGCCCATTGGTGTCAACAAACACGTTAAATCGGTAGTCCGATAGTCCGACAATCCGACAATCCGACAATCCGACAATCCGACATTCCGACAGTCCGACAGTCCGACAATCCGACAGTCCGACAATCCGATAGTCCGATAGTCCGACAGTCCGATAGTCCGACAATCCGACAGTCCGACAGTCCGACAATCCGACAGTCCGACAATCCGACAGTCCGACAATCCGACAGTCCGACAGGGAATGAATTCCCTGTCTAATAGCTAAAGTCCTCCTAAGAAACTCAATCTAACTGTGGAGTTTTAGCAACTAGCTCAAACCCAAAA
>NZ_JAUBUB010000143.1:0-10984 GCF_036705265.1 Microcoleus sp. B4-C2 | reverse complement strand
GTCCAAAAAGGACGGGCGGGACGCCCATCCCACAATAACAATTAAAATTGTAAGTTATTTAATTCGCGATCCTTAGCTGCAAAAGCGAGATTATCCCATTTTTAATTTTTAACTTTGTATATCACTATTTATTGCAAAATAAAACGATAGCATTAATGTGGAGACTACCGAACTGTTTTCTGTTAAGATTAGAGAGCTTGAGGGTGAATACTAAAAATATAAATGAGGACTTAGGGTATGCAAAAGCGACAATTGGGAACATCACAAATTCAGATTACCCCGATAATTATGGGGACTTGGCAAGCTGGGAAGCGGATGTGGGTGGGAATTGAGGATGCTGAAACTGTCAAAGCAATGCGCGCGGCTTTTGAGGCAGGTATTACCACCTTTGATACGGCTGAGGTTTACGGAGAAGGGCATTCGGAACAAATTATCGGTCAAGCACTTTCAGATGTGCGATGGCAAGTAGTTTATGCTAGCAAAGTTTTCGCCAACCACCTGAAACCCGATTTGTTAATCGAAGCGTGCGAGCGATCGCTAAAAAACCTCAACACCGATTATATCGACCTTTACCAAATCCACTGGCCCGCTGGCAGTTGGAATTCCGAGTTAGTGCCAATTGCAGAAACAATGGACGCCCTGAACAAGTTAAAAGAACAGGGAAAAATTCGGGCGATCGGCGTTTCCAACTTCTCCCGTGCCCAAATAGAAGAAGCCGCCCAATACGGACGCATCGACAGCCTGCAACCGCCCTATTCTCTGTTTTGGCGCTGGGTAGAAAAAGATGCTATGTCCTATTGTGTGGACAATCATATCTCCATCATTGCCTATTCATCTCTAGCTCAAGGAATATTGACAGGTAAATTCGGGCCAGAACACAAGTTTGAAGAAGGCGACCACCGCGCCAAAAATAAGCTGTTCATCAAAGAAAATTACGACCGGGTGCAAACAGCATTAAATCAACTCAGGCCAATTGCCGATCGCCACCAGACAAGCTTGGGCAACTTAGCTTTAGCTTGGTTGATTTCCCAGCCACAAACAAATGCAATTGTCGGCGCGCGCGACGGGGAACAAGCAGCCGAAAATGCTAAAGCTGCTGAGGTAAAATTGAGTGAAGAAGAATTAAAAGAAATTGACGCGATCGGGCGAACTGTCACCGATCATTTAGACGATAACCCCGTTATGTGGAACTTCTAAAACAGAACTGACGCAACTGGCATATATAGTAAGGTACCCCGGAACTCACGCCCAGATCACCATTCTCGCTTAACGGGCTAGAAGCCCGTTCCACAAAGAGTGAATTTCTTGTGGAATGGGCTTCTAGCCCGTTCCTAAAAAGCTAATGAGGTATAATATCTACTGCGCTGTGGAAATATTCAAAAAGTTAAAATCAAAAATCTAAAATCCGAAATCTAAAATCGAATGAGTTACTGTCTAAATCCTAACTGTTCAAAGCCGCAAAATCCCCCCGCAGTCAAATTATGCAAAAATTGCCGGTCGAAACTGCTGCTGCGCGATCGCTACCGGGCTATAAAGGCGATCGGACAAGGCGGTTTTGGTAGAACATTCCTCGCCGTTGACGAAGACAAACCCTCAAAACCTCGCTGCGTCATCAAACAATTTTTACCCGCAGAAACCCAACTCATCCCCTCAGCAAGCAATCGCAACAGCAAAAAAGCAGCCGAACTTTTTGAACAAGAAGCAATGCGATTAGACGAATTGGGCAAACACCCCCAAATTCCCGAACTATTAGCCTACTCCATCCAAGACAGCAGACAATATGTAGTCCAAGAATTTATCGACGGGCAAAATTTAGCACAAATTGTAGAAACAGAAGGTAGATTTACCGAAAATCAAATTCAAGACTTACTCAATAGCTTATTACCCGTCCTTCACTTCATCCATTCCCACAACGTTATTCACCGAGACATCAAACCCGGAAACATCATCCGCCGCGCCGACAAACAATTAGTATTAGTAGACTTTGGCGCAGCCAAAATTGCTACAGGTACAGCCTTACTCAAAACAGGAACCAGCATCGGCAGCCCCGAATACATCGCCCCCGAACAAGCTAGAGGCAAAGCATTTTTTACCAGCGATTTGTACAGTTTAGGCGTAACTTGTTTGTATTTACTAACTCAAGTTTCCCCATTTGACCTGTTCGATCCTGGTGAAGATGCTTGGATATGGCGACAGTATTTGGCTAACAACCCCGTGAGTGAACAACTAGGGAAAATTTTAGACAAAATGATTGCCAATGCTACCAACCGCCGCTATCAAACGGCTGTTGAAGTATTAAAAGAAATTAATCCCCAAGTTGCGATCGATCTAGCAATTCCTAAAACAAGTTCCAAGTTAGTTAAACCAGGAAAAACTCCCGCCCAGCCCCAACAGCAAACCTATAGCTGGCAATGTATTCACACCCTAACAGGCCACAAAAACTTAATTTACTCTGTGGCTTTCAGCCCCAACGGAGAAGTTGTAGCCAGCGGCAGCGATGACAAAACAATCAAGCTGTGGGGAGTTGAAGACGGGCAAGAAATTGTCACCCTCACAGGACACGCTAACTCGGTTTATACAGTAGCTTTCAGCCCTGACGGAAAGATGCTAGCCAGCAGCAGCCACGACAAAACTGTCAAACTTTGGCGGATGAAAGATGGGCAAGAAATTCGCACGCTTGTGGGTCACATTAACTCAGTTTACAGCGCAGCTTTCAGTCCCGATGGCGAAATTATTGCTAGCAGCAGTTGGGACAAAACAATCAAGATTTGGCGCGTCAAAGACGGGCAAGAAATTCGCACCCTTGCGGGTCACACCAACTTAGTTTATTTGGTTGCTTTTAGCCCGGATGGCGAAACTATTGCTAGTTGCAGTTGGGACAGAACCGTCAAAATTTGGCGAGTTAAAGATGGGAAGCTAATTCGCACACTTACAGGTCATACAGACTCCGTTCGCTGCATAGCTTTCAGTCCGAATGGAGAGTTTTTGGCTAGCGGCAGCCATGACAATACTATTAAACTTTGGTGGGTCAAAGATTGGCAAGAAGTTTTAACTATCACAGGACATTCTTGGTATGTTGATTCTATTGCTTTTAGTCCCGATGGCGAGATTCTGGCTAGCAGCAGCAATCAAACTATCAAGATTTGGCGAGTGAAAGACGGTCAAGAAATTTGTAATATTGCGGGTCACAATAACTCTGTTTATTCTGTTAATTTTAGCCCAGAAGGAGAGTTTTTGACTAGCGGCAGCAGTGACAAAACTATTAAAATTTGGCAGAATACCATGTTTGTTTGATTAACCACGATCGAAATTGTTTGTAATCCTTGGGCGGGGGCAGGTTTATGATGTTTGTGGGTTTTAGGCGATTATTGTTGGTGAACCTGCCCCTACAGGAATTATGGTCAATTCACCGAACACGATATGATTCAACCGTTTTCCCTTTCAAATTTTTGCCGCAACTCCCGAATGACTGTACTTGTAGGGCGATCGCGCGACATTTGCCAGCATTCCTCGACAATTTCTGATACATTAAAATTGGGAAAATAACGGCTAACTGAATTTTCGACATATCGATCGTTTTGCAAGTCGTAAATTCTGAGCTTATTTTTCTTAAACAGCCACACTTCAGGCACTTGATAAGGCAAGTAATCATCTAAATCCGTGTAGCTAGTTACGTCTACTTCGATTACTAGATCGGGCGGCGGTTCAACACCCCAAGCAATCCGATCTTTACCAATAATTGTCGCACAACTATCGATATAAAAACAATAATCTGGTTCAATTCCTCTTACCTCCGGCAAATCCATCGTAATTGGTGTAAAAGCTTCATAATCTCGCCCCAAGTAATCTAGGAAAACCATTGCCACCATTGCAATAATATGAGATTGTTTTCCGTGTACTGGTAAAGGGGACATTAATAAAATCTCTCCTGGTCGATATTTGATGCGCGGAATTGAACGATCGCCCAATTGTGCTACAAGTGATTGGTAATCCTGCCAGTTTGCGGGAAATTTTATAAGTGTTCCTGGGGGCAAATGAATTTTTTCTGGCGTGACAACTGCAAACATAAAACTTATACCTCCTGACTGAGGATGTGTGTTTTAAACAACTAAAAGCTATTATCAATCTATCTGCTTCACCACCTCCCAGGCCAACCCTAGCACCTCTGCAATTTGCTCATCCTTCAATCCCAACTGTCGTAATTTACCAACCATTTCAATTTTAACTTGATTCGTGCCATCCTGGTAGTCGGGAGTCGGAGGCTGACTTTTATCTGGGGTAGGAGTGGATAGTTCTGAGCAAGCATTGATATAGTTAATTGTATTGCTATTACCAAAATTAGTAGTGCGATCGCCAAAATTTATATTCAGATTTAATTGCCGTTCTAGAACAGATTCCAGATTACCTTTATCAACTGGTTCATCAAAAGCATGAGATAACATTTGCAAAAGCTCGTAACCTACATCCTTAGCATGACCCGCCGTACACCCGTAAGTATCTGCAATATCAGAATACTTTTTTCGATTCAGTATTCCATCGATAATTTTACGCTGCAAGTCATTAAGATGTTTGCCTGTCTTCGCGCTGAGCACTTTATCTACAAATTGCAAGATATGGGCAGTGTCCATCAGTAGGGGCGTCAGAGAACTAAAGTTAGTATAGCCGACTTTATCCGCCTTTATCCGTCTTTTTCCGCCTTGCCTCCCAATTTTAGAAATACCCGTCTTTTTCCGTCTTTTTTCGCTTTTCGGTTTTGAGCGATCGGTTTATGATACGGAAAAGGATAAAAATTAGTTTCATCGTCTGTATTGGTGAACAGAATTTCATCTACCAGTTTTCAGGCTTCTGCAATGTCGATCGGTCGGATAGGCAGGTTTTTCCGATATGATCCGATATTTGGGACATTTGAGCAAATTTTTGTGGAAAAGTTCAGACTCAATCCGACTGACAGGGCGATCGGGTGTGGGTTTTACTTGGGTGAAGGCAGGGCAAAAGTAGTTCAAACTGTTCAAATTTAAATTGTAGACGTGCGGGATAAGCCTACCCGAAAAACTGTTCTACTGCAACTTCGGGACAATGCAACAATTAGGCGCTTAGGAGTCATAGCAACATGTCAAAGTTTTCACCTGAGAATATTGCTAAAGAGATTGTTGAGGCTATACTTAAGCCTTCTGCAAACGCAGAAGAGATGTCGAATCTCCGTAAGATTGCAAGTGGTATGTCTGTTGATGATTGGAAAACACGGCAAATAGCATTAGTTACAGGTTCTGGTGCCTTAGCTGGATCGATGGGAGGACCTTGGGGAATGGCTGCTATGGTTGCTGACCTAGCTTGGTTAGGGAAAAATGCAGGACAAGGTTGTTTGGGTGTTGGTTATGCTTTGGGAAAAAGCGTTAATCCCGATGATATTGACTTGATACTGGCTGTATGGACTAAGATGGGAGTCCCCTCTAATACAGTTCCATCTGGAGCCGTTGCAATTGCGGTTTCTGAAGATGTCAGTTCTTGGGGACAAGCTGCTTCTGAAGCGAGCTTTGCTCCAGTCGGAAAAATTTCAGCTAAACTTGGGGTGAAGTCACTAGCAAAAGTTTCTGGTAAATTGACTGGGAAAATTATTACCAAAAAGCTGGCTGTCAAAGGAGGCTCAAAGCTAGGTGCTAAGTTAGCGGTTCTTGCAATCTCTATGGCATCATCTAAGTTAGCAGCCAAGTTAGCAGCAAAACTTGGAACATCATGGGTTCCAATACTTGGTGGACTTGTATCTGGTGGAATTAATTTTTGGCTTATGAGTGAACTTTTAAATGCTGCCGAGAGCTACTATACTTATGATTACATTATTTTGAAGAATGCCGAAGTAGCTGCGCTTGCCTAGACAAAAGTTAAGCCTCATAGCTTCGTAGGTTGGGTTAAAGCATAAAACCCAACTCCTCAGCCGCGCTCAAGCCAATGGATGTTGGGTTTCGCCTTATTCAATAAATGATAGACAACAGACTCAATGCTGTTTAACCGAATCTACAGCAAATGCGATCGCCCCTTACTTTTTATGGATAGGCGATCGATCAAAAGTGTAGATGCGATCGCACTTTGTCTTTTTTCACCGACAGGGCGATCGATATTGAAACTAGAGCTTTCGAGTTTGTGGTGATACAATAGCTGCCACTCAATAAAATTAAGAGGGCTGCTAACCCATTCTTTATGAGCGAAACCGTCTACATCGAAACCAGTATCTTGGGCTACCTTACCGCTCGATCGACCAAGAATTTAATTTTAGCGGCAAATATAGAAATAACTAGAGATTGGTGGGAATTTCGTCGAAGCGCCTTCACCCTTTATACGTCGGAGGCAGTTCTAGATGAAGTGGTACAGGGAGATGCAGGAATCGCCGCTCAACGACTGGAGATTCTGCGTGATTTTCCCTTGTTGGCATTGAACCAAGACGTACAAGATTTAGCCGTACAACTCCTAACCCGGAGCAATCTGCCTCCAAAAGCAAGGGTTGATGCAATTCACATTGCCGCCGCCACTGTTCATGGCATGGATTATCTGTTAACTTGGAATTGTAAACATATTGCGAATGCTCAAATCCAGGGGAAGTTGGCGGAGATTAGTCTCGATTTCGGCTATGTGCTGCCTGTTCTTTGCACACCCAACGAACTAATGGGAGATTAGGTCATGTGGACAGATGAGATTGTTGAAGAGATCCACCGAATCCGAGAAGAGTATGCGAAGTCCTTTAATTATGATTTGGACGCAATATTTGCAGACCTCCGCAAAAAGGAAGCAGCAAGCGGTAGAAAAGTCGTAACCTTATCGCGAAAGCCCGGTCTAACAACACGTTGGAGCGGACGGGCGAGAAATCTTGGTGGTGCTGCAAATGTTACTCGACGTGGCTCAACTGAGCCATTAGGTAGCTAATAAATACTCAATTAGCGATGTCATAAGTGTGAAGCGTCGTCTTTAAGTAGTAAGTTTGGTAATGATCGCTGAGGAGCAACGACCTCTCACCAAACAACAGGAGATGATACAGAAAGATACGATCGCACCTTATCTTTTTTCACCGACAGGATGATCGCTCTTTCCTTTATCTTAAGTCATAAAGTTGGCGATCGCACCTTTCTTTACCAAACATCAAATTTTAAACAGAAGTACGATCGCCCTTCCTCCACCTCTTCAACAACTCCGGCGTCACCAAACCTTGCGGAAAAAATATCGTCCCCAAAACAATCAGCACCCCAAACACAATTAACCGCCCATCCCGCAGAAATTGCGCCAACCAAATCGGCAATCCTTGAATAGTCGCCATCCCCCTCAAAACCTCTGGTAAAGCAGTAAACACCATCCCACCCAAAACTGCTCCCAGAAACGTTCTGCTACCACCAATCAACACAGAAGTCAAGTAAATAATACTAGCATCAAAAGTCCCTTGACGGGCGTTCCAAGTATTGAGGAAATGAGCGCTAACCGCACCCACAACCCCAGCTAAAATAGCGCCTAACGTGAAAGCCAAAACCTTATAAAAAGTTGGGTTAATGCCGATCGCATCAGCAGCCAACTCATCAGCGCGGATCGCAGCAAAAGCGCGCCCCACCCGAATCCGTTCCAGCCGATAGACAATCGCCATACTTACCAACAGTAAAGGCAGTACAATCCACAAATATTCGATCGGCGTCGCAAACGGTTGCGGAATCCCAAAAATGCCCACAGCCCCGCCAGTGATATCTAAATTCAGCGATAAAACCCGCAAAATTTCCACAAAAGCAATAGTTGCGATCGCCAAATAAATCCCACTCAACCGCAGCGCCGGAATTCCCACCAAAATCCCCAGCAACCCCGAAACAACCCCTGCAATTATCATCTCCACCAACAGCAATGGTAGAGGAAACAAACCCCCTGTCGGCTTAAACACCGTCGTAGACAAAATCGCCGCAATATACCCACCCAACGCATAAAAACCAGGGCTAGCCAAAGACAACTGTCCAGTCATTAAAGGCAAATATAGCGACATTCCCAACATTGCACCCAACAACATCGAGACAATCAAAAACCCGTAAGTAGTAAAAAATGCAGCCATGATTTTATTTTAAATAATAAAAATACTTAAATACCAACTTCATCTCAAATCCAGTCCCCTCATAATCATTCATTTCTCTCTTCTCTTTCTCTGCGTTCTCTGCGTCCTCTGCGGTTAAATCATTCCGATATAATTAGTTTCTTTAGGGGGCAATCCCCCGTGGCCGTTGGTGCGTGCGAAGCGTCGAACCATCGCCCCAATTTTAATCACCTAATTATCTCTTTTACACCTTTTGAATCAAACGCCGACCAAAAAAACCCTGCGGTCTAACCAATAGCATAATAAACAATATGGCAAAAGCAACAGCATCCTTATAAGCCGAAAAATCTCCCGGCACAAAAGCCTCCACCAAACCAATGATAAACCCACCCAAAACTGCCCCAGGAATACTCCCCAACCCACCCAGCACAATCACCGCCAAACCCTTCAAACCAAAAGCAATACCAAAATACGGCCCAGCAATACTCACACTCGAACCCACCAAACTTCCCGCCAAACCAGCCAGAAAACTGCTCACAAAAAACGTCAAAACAATGTATCTATCAGTATCAATACCCAACAGACTAGAAGTAGTAGCATCTTCAGCCACAGCCTGCATTGCTTTGCCAAACTTAGTAAAATTTATTAAGTAAGTTAAGACAGCCACAATCGCAACTGATACCGCAAAAATCACTATTTGAACAGTCCGAATCGGAATAGGTTTATCTACTGTTCCGAAATTAATTGCAGCAGGTAAATAGCCGTAAGTGTTAGCAGGAAAAGTGTAAATTTCCGCACCGACAAGATATTGGATAATATTGGCGATCGCAACTGCCACACCCAAACTAGAAACCACCGTCAGCAGAGGATCAGAGAGTCGGCGGCGCAAAGGTAAAAAAGCAATTCGTTCAACAATTACTCCTACCAAACCAGCCATGACACTTCCCAAAATTAACGCCACAGCAAAAGGCAACTGCACGGGAATTCGAGCATTAGCCCACAACCCATTAAAACCGAAAGCACCTCCCATCAGCGCATAAGTGAAGTAAGCACCCAAAGTAAATACAGCACCGTGAGCAAAGTTAATAATTCCGAGAATAGAAAAAACCAGCGTGTATCCCAGGGCAAAAATAGCATACACGCTGCCGATCGACAAACCATTGAGAAATTGTTGCAAAAACAGAGTTAAGTCCATCACCAGTTAGAGATTCGGCATCAACATTAAATCATTCAAAAACAAACAGCATACAATTTTTACTCTGATTTCTGACTTCCCCCCAAAGGGGCAGCGGGGTTGACCTCAGACTCACACTCAATAACTCATCCGTGTATCCGTGTCAGAATCCGTGTCGTGCCTTCATTTCAAAAATTCAAACTTACCATTATTTCCATCAGCATCCATTTTTATCTGTGCCACATAAAACTCTTTCTGATTAATCTCACCTTCAGGCGTAAAAGAAATTTCCCCCAAAGGCGTATCGTACTTGCCCACCAGCAACTGCTGATTCAAATTTGTACGCAACTCAGCCAACGGCTTTTCGCTAACCTTAGACTTAGCATTAATTGCCTTTAATGACTCAACAAAAACTTGTACACCAGTAAAAGCTTGAGCGCTAAACTGAGGCGGTTCTTTCTTAAATTGAGCGCGATAAGCATCACGAAAAGCCTTATTAATCTCATTCTGATATTCCGGGCTGTAGGCTTGGGCAATCAAAACCCCATCGCAAAGAGCCTTGCAAACAGGAAATACATTAGAAGTATTCAGACCGTTGCCCCCAATGATAACGCCTTTGTAACCCAACTCCCGCAATTGCTTAATTAAATTGCCTCCATCCGCGGCCAACCCAGAAATAATGATTAAATCCGGCTTGACATTTATCCCATTAGTGGCTTGAGATTGGAAATCTGTATCAGTAGTCAAGAATTTTTGGACTGTTGCCAATTCCAGTCCCATATCTTTAACCGTTGTCTGAAAAGTTTCCGTCTCAGATTTGCTAAAAGCATCATTTTGAGCAAAAAACACCGCTACTTTCTTAATATTGGGATTTTGCTTCAGTGCGGCTTTAACTGCATTTGGCGCTACCACGGCCACAGGCGCGGAGACTCTGGCCACATAATCGCCAATCTGGGGAATGCCTTTAGCGGTGTTGGAGGGGCCGAGTACGGGAACTTTTGCTCGATCGGCGATCGGAGCGGCACTAAAAGCTTGCTGTGACAGAGTTGGCCCTACAATACCAACCACCTGATCCTGATTGATCAGAGTATTGAAAGCATTGATCGTCCCTTGTTCATCTCCACCGGTATCTTGGAACACCAGTCTAATCGGCGTCCCATCCACACCGCCCTTATCGTTGAAATACTTCTCAGCAATTTTTGCGCCAGCCACCTGTTCCTGACCCAGCAAAGCCACATTGCTAGTTTGCGCCACCCCAATACCTATAGATATAGTGTTGGAACTCCCCCCAGGCGAACCCTCTGGGGAAGCACCGGGAGATGGCGAAGTCGCCGGAGATGCTGTAGTAGAGGTTTGGGGAGTGTTCGTCTGACTGCAAGCCAGCAGCAGTGAAGCGCAGGTAATGAATAAGCCACTAGGGCGAGCGGCAGGTTTTTTCATAAGCGGGCGATCGAACATCTATATATAAAACAGCTACACGTAGAGATATTCTACCCATGCGCGGTAGATACTCCCCTCAAAAGTCCAATCTTGCCCAAAAAAAAGACCCCTTCCCGGAAAAAGGAGTCAGCCAGCGGAGGCAGGATCGGAAATCAGTAGCTCAAACCCTTGGTGTGTATAGGTCCCCAAAAAACTCAAAAATATTTTCACAAAACGCTTGACAACACCTTGCGGAATAAGTATATTAATAAAGCGCCAGAAGGGAAGCGGTTCAAACAACCGCGAACTAAAGGTAGAAAACTGAACCTAGAAAAAAGAAT
>NZ_JAUBUB010000142.1:1725-11102 GCF_036705265.1 Microcoleus sp. B4-C2 | reverse complement strand
GAAATCAGTTCACTATCTTCTTACACTTTCATTCTTGAAGCTTTATTCTATGCAGCTTCATATTAAATTGGTATAACGGATTTGATATTATTTGTGTATATCTCCGTTGGTTTGGGGTTTCACCCTCGCAATTTACAGTCTTTTGAAGCACTTTAATATCTGAAGAATAAGTAGATGGGCATCAATAAACGCAACTTATTTTTTTGCCTGCGGGCACGAGAAAAGTTTAGTTTCACCCATCTACTTAGTGTTTGCCTATTTGTCGAAACTGGGGGAATTATCCGGTTGGTCTTCCGGGTATTCTACAGGTCGATACTCCACGTAGTCTGACGGCGGTGCTTCCACGTCGCGGTTGCTGGGGCGAGACCTGGATGATTCCGTAGGACGGGGTTTTTTGGTTCTCGGCGGCGTATCGGAACTGCGGTTTTCCGAAGCAGGGGGGCGACTGCTGCGGCTGCGGGTCGGTCTTTCTTCGGGGTTGTCTGAAACGTCCCAGTTGTCTGACTCTTGGGCAGGCGGGGCTTCTGGGCGAGAGGGACGTTTGCGCGAGGATCGATCGCCCGACTCGGGCCGTCCGGTATTAACGCTGCCGTTGCGATTCGAGGGGCGGCGGCGGGGTTCGTCGTCGTAGGCTTCCCGAGAAGAACGGTAGTCTTGGCTGCCTCTGATGCGGGGACGCGGCGGATAGTCTTCCTCTGGTTCTAGCTGTTCCATGTCGGCATCGTAGCCGTCGTAACCGTAGGCGTTGCTGACCGGTCGGTCTTCATCTACGTATTGGGCGCGACTTTTGGCTTGGGCTGTGGTCGCTCCTCGCAGCTTAATGCTTTCTGCTGCAAAAAATATGGCGGAACCAGTCAACAGAAATTGACCGAATGCCAAAATTGGGTCAAGCCGCCATCCTTGAAATAACAGAATACCGCCGCACAGCAAGCCGACTGCTGCAAAAAAAATATCGTGGTCTCGGGCTAGTTTGGGACGCCACGATCGCAGAAAATACAGTCCTGCCCCTGCTACTGCTAGGATAATCCCTAACAGGCTGCTCCAGTTCAATCCTAAATTGACCATTAGCCTATCTCCTATGTCTTTCCTATGTTAGCGAGTTAGATTTTACATCTATCATTAAGTCTGTCAGCCCGACGGTGCTTTCTGGGGCAGAGTCCGGTCAGGGTTTCAGCTTGGGAAGTCAGTATAATAATGAGTTTAACGGGAAAAAACCTCAGCTTGGCAGTCAACTGAAGGTTTTGCCTTGACAGTTGCTGGCAGCCGAGGTTTCTCGCATCGGGGAAATGCCCGACGTGTAGCCGAAAATTGACTTGCAGCGCCGGACTTAGAAACCCGCTGACTTTTTAGGTGCGCTTGATTTTGTCTTTTTGGCTGATGAAGATCAGGGCGATCGTTGCTGGAAGCACTACAACCACCACGCCCACCAGCAGGCTGTACAAAAAGTTCGCGAGAGAAGGAGTCATAGATTCAAAGCCTTTGTTACAACAATTTGATTTTTATTAATTTTATACTTTCGATCGCACCTGTGAAACGGTTAAAATTCTGAAGGGCTGACTTAACAAAACTTAAAATTTCGAGATAAGACCCATGACTGGTATTACCGTTGCAAGTTGGATTCTGGGCTCTGTCCTAGTCGTGATGACTTTGCTGTTTATTTTTCGGATCGTTCTGACTTGGTATCCCGAGGTGAACCTGAGCAAATTGCCGTTGAGTCTGATTGCTTGGCCCACGGAACCTTTTTTAGCCATAACTAGAAAGATTGTACCGCCGATCGGCGGGGTGGACATTACGCCGATTATTTGGGTGGGTATCTGTAGCTTGCTGCGAGAAATGATTCTCGGCCAGCAAGGGCTGCTGACAATGATGATGTAGAAGTTGGCGGTTGACTGTTGACTGTTGGCGGTTGACTGTTGACTGTTGACTGAAAGCAGGCTTGGTAAAAACCCCCGGATCGATCCGTGGGGTTGCTTTCTTCAATCTTTCAATCCAAAATCCAAAATCTAAAATCCAAAATCGATTGACTAATGACTGTTTTGGTTCAAGAACTGTTCGACGAAATTCGTGTAAACTTCGCCGCTGAGAAACTCGGGGGAATCGAGGATTTTTTGGTGGAAGCTGAGGGTGGTAGGAACGCCAGTGATAGCACATTCCCGCAATGCCCGTTTCATCCTGCGGATGGCTGTTGGTCGATCGCGCCCCCATACAATTACTTTACCGATTAAAGAATCGTAGTAAGCGGGTATTTCGTAATCGGTGTAGACGTGAGAGTCCATCCGCACGCCGGGGCCACCAGGAGGCAAATAACCGCTGATTATGCCGGGGTGGGGTCGGAAATTGCGATCGGGATCTTCAGCATTGATGCGACACTCGATCGCGTGGCCGTTGAGAACTACTTGGTTTTGCTTGATTTGCAGTTTTTCTCCTTGGGCGATGCGAATTTGTTCGGCTATCAAGTCCAGACCTGTAATCATCTCGGTGACGGGATGTTCCACTTGGATGCGGGTGTTCATTTCCATGAAGTAGAACTTGCCCGATTTGTCAAGCAGAAATTCGACAGTGCCCGCACCCGTGTAGTTGATGGATTTGGCTGCGGCAATGGCAGCGTGACCCATTTGATCTCGCAGTTTCTGGCTGAGGGCGGGGCTGGGGGCTTCTTCGAGGAGTTTTTGGTGCCGCCGCTGAATCGAACAATCTCTCTCGCCGAGGTGGATGACGTTACCGTAGTTGTCGGCGAGGATTTGGATTTCGATGTGCCGGGGTTTTTCGATGAATTTTTCGAGGTAAAGTCCGGGGTTGCCGAAGGCTGCGTCGGCTTCGCCTTGGGCTGCTGAGAATAGTTTGGGGAGTTCGGATGCTTCTCTCACTAGCCTCATCCCGCGGCCTCCACCGCCGGCGGTGGCTTTGATCATCACAGGATAGCCGATGTCGCGGGCGATCGACAAAGCTTCGCGATCGTCGGCCAGCAATCCCTCGCTACCGGGTACTGTGGGGACTTTCACCCGCTGCATAGTTTCTTTGGCGGTGGATTTATCGCCCATCGCCCGCATCGCTGCCGGAGAAGGGCCGATGAAGGTAATTTGATGGTCAGCGCAGATTTCGGCAAATCGGGCGTTTTCGGCGAGGAAGCCGTAACCGGGGTGAATGGCTGCGGCGTTGCGTGTCAGGGCTGCCGCGATGATGTTGGGGATGTTTAAATAGCTTTTGCTGCTGGTGGGGGGGCCGATGCAAACGGCTTCGTCTGCCAACTGGACGTGCAGGGCGTGTTTATCTACGGTGGAGTGTACGGCGACCGTGGCAATCCCCATTTCCTCGCAGGTCCGCAATATGCGGAGAGCTATTTCTCCCCGATTAGCGATTAAAATTTTCGAGAACCCCATCTTCGCTGCTTAATTCACTCAATATTCTGTACAATAATGCCTTTCGGTATGTTCTGGATAATCGTTTTCCAGAAATTGTTCACAAAAATTTATTTTACATTTTGCTGGTAGTGGTGCTATGATTGTAAATCGGCGGTGTCAAAGGGCAAGTTACGAGTTAAATGTCAGGAACCTCAACCTGTAAATCTTTAACTGGTAACGCAAAAATCCCGGAGATTGCTAGAAAGAGCGGATGTGGCGGAATTGGTATACGCGCACGCTTGAGGTGCGTGTGGCAATATGTCCTTGCGAGTTCGAGTCTCGCCATCCGCATTGAATATGTAAAACAACTGTTGACGGTTTTGGCTGTCGGCAGTTGTTTTGTATTGAGTGGTTTTTCTAGAAAGTCGATCGAGTACGATCGGGTGCAGATTCATCAGATATCTTTAAGTGCGATCAAACTTCTGACAGATCCGCACCCTACAAAATACTCTTTAGCTGTCGATCGACTATTGTGTTTGAATTAAAAACATAGATACTTATCGTTTGTCAAGTAGAATGGGCTTAGTTAGGTTCCGAATCCGAGAGTTGGCTGACGAAAAAGGATGGACGCTAAAGGATGTTGCCGATCGATCGGAGGTTCCGTACAGCACAGTCAGGCACTATGCTCGATCGGAAGGACTAGCAACGGTTGATATCACATCCATTCAAAAGATAGCTCGCACGCTCGATGTTTTGATTGAGGAGTTGATGGAAGTTGTTAAAGAGTAAACAGATTTATCAGTAAGTCGCGAGAATATGACTGCGAAAATGTAATTAACAAAGAAAGCAGAGGGCGATTACCCATCCCCAGAGGGAAGTTGATTTTGGGGACTAGGTAAACTTGTCTGCTGATTTGATGATTTACGATTGAGGTAGCGTTTAGTGACAAACCAAGCCAACCATCCGAAGCCTCCACCGGATAAACAACTAAGTACAACGGCAATAATGAAGGGATGCGGGGGAAGCAGAGGATGTTGGGGAGAAGGGAAATCCCAAGGTTTTTCGATTAAGGGGTAGCCGGCTGCTAAGATTCCGGCAAAGCCGACTCCGACACCGATGCCGGTACCGACTGCTTGAATCGTGTTTTGTAAATTGCGATCGGACTTGGCTTGTTCTATTTCCACCAAACCCCGCAATGTATTGATAAATTCGCCGATCAAGTCTTTACCCGGCTGGATATAACTGAGGTAGATTTCTATTTGGTCGAGATAGCGCTTGCAGGTATTTTCACCAAACTCTCGCCAACTGGGAATATCGCCCGGTTGCCAGAATTTTTGTAAGTAAGTTTGATAGTTGATATGATTGGTTTTGATTGTGGTATAATGCGCTTGCAGATTTCGCAGTTGCCGTTGATACTGCATAGATAGTTCTGGCATTGATTCGAGAAGTTTTTGCAGTTCTTCTAAGGGCTTATCTTGCTTGAATTGTTTAATCTTTGCTTCTAGTTCGCTGTAAGCTTTTCTGGCTGCAATATAACTTTCTTTCGCTTGTTGGTAAACATATTCAATTTTGTGGCGAGTCAAGAGTGAGTTAAATAAAGGGTCATAAACAGAGGTTACATCTGGAGATATCCCTTGATTGTCGATCCAAACTAAAATCCGATAGAGTTTATTGCGTTGATTGGGTTGGCTAATTTCATATTCAAATAGGGGAACTTTGAGCAAGTTACCTTGATCGACTAATCCAAATGTAAAGTTAGTGTTTTTTAGCAGATTTATCACTAATTCATCAGCTACGCCTTGACATTCTGTATCAGGTATTTCTGTTTGTCCGTAAAGCCAGATGGTTTCACCGAGAGTGTTTTCGGAAAAGTCTAAGAAAAGGCTGCTAGGTTCAAATAAATCGATTTCTGCTGCTGCAATATCTCGCTCATCATCGGCGGGAGATAAAGTTAGATCGAAAGCGTAGGTATCATGCCATAGAGAGGGTTGCAGATACCCGCTAATCGCTAATTGATTTTTGTGAATCGCAGTAAGTGCGATCAGCTTTTGTTCTTTGGTTAGCCATTGATTGATTAAAGTTAAGGCTTTTGTCTGATGTTTGAAAGCCTGGGATTCTTCATCAAATTCGTAGCAAACTAATTTACATTTTAAATTTTTGAGTTCAGTGAAAGGCAGTTTTTCACTAAGTTTAATCAGTTTTTCCCAAATAAAATCGGCTGTATGTGAAACTCTATCGGGAGGTTCAGCTAAAGTCTGATTGAGATGGAAATAACAAACACTGATACTAAAATTTTTCATGGAGAAGACGGCGTATCTTGATTTGCTTCAGGAGGTTTTTCCGCAGCTATCGTCAGATTTTCTAGGGTTTCTTTCAAAATTTGACTTTGCTGTCCCGGCTTAGTGGCTGATTGCCCTTTATTGGGTAATTTAACTTCCTCTGATTTCATCACCCTAGCCCTGTATTGAAACTTAATTGCTGGCTTATCTTGCAGCCAATTTTCAATAAGTTCGACATTGTTGTCATCATTGTCTGTTAATTCAGCTTTGAGAGAAGCTAGGGCATATCTCAAGTTAAAAAAGAAATCTGATTGAATTAATTGCTGGAAAATTTCTATTTTATTGCTGCTATTAGTCATGTTTTGCTCTGCTTTGCCAGCCGCACAGAAGCCGGCCCAATGAAAGGGGTTTTGATAGATTTTAGCACAGAGTCCTTGAGTTGCTTTGTCCTTTTCCAGGAGGCATTGTAAGGTTCCTCGCCAGTCAGTATCTAGGAGGTGACATTGGTTTGTCCAGTCGAGGAAGCCTTGGATGTCGGTGTCTCGCATCCAGATTTGGGCTTGGCTTAATGCTAGGGCGAATTTACCGGGTTGGTGGTAGAGGTTTTCGTAGGTTTTGATCAGTAAAATTGCTGTGGAAAGGGGGTTTACTGACCACAGGCTGACGTATAAACTGGGACTACCAGCTAGTAGGAAACCGCTGGTGAGGCTGATGTATTCGTCGGTGTTGTCGAGTTGGACTCGTCCGGTTTCGCAGGCGGAAAGGGTGACTAAGCTGCATTGACTGAGGTTGAAATAGCCGATGATTTCTTCTAGGGTGAGAGTACCGTCGGCTAGTTCTAAACCAGATTGTAGCGGATCGTTGGGGTCGAAGGAACCGTGACAGGAAAAGAACAGATGATGGCTGTCGGCGACTTTTTCGGCTATTTCTAATTTTGACTCTGATTGTTCTCCTTTTTTAGCATTGTGTTTAGCAAAAATTTCTGGGCTGGGGAAGATATTTTTGATAGTTTCTACTTCCATGTCGGCTGCAGACAAGTCATTTGTGGGGTTTTGGATGGCGAAGAATCGCTCGAATTTACCCCGTTTGTATTTTTGGACTTGGTGCAATAGCTGACAACTGGGGGCGTAGGAAACTCCATTATCGAAGCAGTCAACGAGACAGGGATTCAGGGGGCAATTTTGGTTATTGGGGTGAAAGCGCTGCCAAATTTCCGGACTAACCGGGATGGCGTGGAGAGGGAACAGGTGCAAGTAGCGGTGGGGAATCAGGATTAGGTTGGTAATGCTGTTTGGGAGGTGGTCACGGATAATAGTTTCTAATTGAAGGATACTGCCGAGGTTGATAATGCGTTGTTCTAATCTATCTCGCCATTCTGAGCCTGGGGTATAATAACTTTTGTGATAGGCATCCGCCCAGCTTTCTAACATCTGCCAATTTATATCGGGATAAAGTATACATTTTGGGCGCTCTTCTTTTGGTAAAACTATAAATACACCCAGACAATCTTTATCGAATACAAACCACTCTAAAATTGCTGTATAATTATCAACCAAACTTTTAACTTTTTCAAAGGTAATATGTTCATATTTTTCTTGATTGCGCTCATTGATACGCTCTGCTAAAACACGGGCTTTGCTACGTTCAAGAAATTCTAATGCTTCACAAAAATTTTGTTTATGCAAGGAAATTTTAATTTTCTGAACGAGGAAAGGATTATTATTTTTGTCAAAATCTCTTTTAGATTGATCGTCAGGGCAAAGATCACGCAGCAAGTCTTTCACAGTAAGGCTATTTGTAATAGCCTGATCGGCATCTTTTAAGCATTTAATTCTATCAACATCAGGTAAGTAAGACTCTTGGAGATAAAAAACACTTAATTTATGGCTATTATCTGCCAGAGCTTCTAGTTGTTTATAGTCTATAGAGATGGATGTTTTTATGTAAATAGGATCTGTCATATTTGCTTTTTAATTTCTTTGAACTATACACTATTGAGCTGGCTTTACTGTGGATAATCAAAGTGTTTTGAGTTCGAGGAGAGCATCAGCTTTGCTGTAGCGTCCCTGTTCTCTATACAAATTAGCTAAATTATTCAGATGGGTGGCTAATTGAGGATGTTCAGGTGGTAAGCTTTTCTGGGCAATTTCCAGGGCTTTTACATAAAGTAGCTCGGCTTCATTGTAACGTCTCTGCTGGATGTACAAATTAGCTAAGTTATTGAGGTTGGTAGCTAATTGGGGATGTTCAGTACCTAAACTCTTTTGAACAATTGCCAGTCCTTCATGGTAGAGTGGCTCTGCTTCACTGTAACGTCCCTGCTTCATGTACAAATTAGCTAAGTTATTGAGGTTGGTAGCTAATTGGGGATGTTCAGATGGTAAGCTTTTTTGAACAATTTTTAGTGCTTCGAGGTAAAGTTGCTCGGCTTTGTCATAACTTCCTTGTGCCTCGTATGAACTTGCCAAGTTGTTGAGACTAGCTGCTAGATTAGTCGGATCGGGAGAATCATCTAATTTTCCTATATCTAATGCGGCTTTATAAAAATTTATTGCCTTCTCTAAATTATCCGAACGTTCACCTAGTATGTTGTCAGAGTAGATGTTTCCCAAATTATTCATAGAAGTAGCTTCCCCTTGTTTATCACCCATCTCTCTTGCAATTACTAGAGACTGCTCATGGAATTCAATCGCCGTTTGGTATTGGCCTAATCCGTAGTAAATGTTGCCTAAATTGCCTAGAGAAGTAGCTTCCCATTGCCTATTGCCTATCTCTCTTGCAATTGCTAGAGATTGCTGATGAAATTCAATCGCCGTTTGGTATTGGCCTAATCCGTAGTAAAGGTTGCCTAAATTGCCTAGAGCAGTAGCTTCCTCTGGTCTATTGCCTATCTCTCTTGCAATTTCTAGAGATTGCTTATAAAATTCGATTGCATCTTCGTATTTGCCAGATTTATAGTAAACGCTGCCTAAGCTGTTTAGAGCATTAGCTTTTCCTTGTATATCTCCAATCATTTGTTGGATGTTTAAATATCTTTCATAACTATTAATCGCTTCTTTATATCTACCCAAATTTTCCAAAGCAATACCCTGGTTGTGCCAAAGTTCATGGTTGTCAGGTGAAATCTGTAAAGCGCAGTTTAACGCTGCGATCGCAACTTCGATATTCTCTGCTTTCTCTCCCCTGATTCTGTCACGGTAGGCTACTGCCAGATTATTTTGCGTCCCAGCCCAATCTTCGGGAAAGGCCTCGCGGGTGTAGACGGATAATGCAGCAGTATAAGATGCGATTGCCAGTTCGATATTCTCTGCTTTCTCTCCCCTGATTCTGTTACTGTAGGCATTTGCCAGATTATTTTGCGTCTGGGCCCAATTTTCGGGAAAAGCATCGCGGGTGTAAACGGATAATGCAGCAGTGTAAGATGCGATCGCAACTTCGATATTCTCTGCTTTCTCTCCCCTGATTCTGTTACTGTAGGCTGCTGCCAGATTATTTTGCGTCGTTGCCCAATACTCGGAAAAAGCTTCGCGGGTGAGGACGGATAATGCAGCAGTGTAAGATGCGATCGCCAGTTCGATATTCTCTGCTTTCTCTCCCCTGATTCTTTCACTGTAGGCTATTGCCAGATTATTTTGCGTCATAGCCCATTTTTTGGGAAAGGCATCGCGGGTGTAGACGGTTAATGCAGCAGTGTAAGATGCGATCGCCAGTTCGATATTCTCTGCTTTCTCTCCCCTGATTCTTTCACTGTAGGCTA
>NZ_JAUBUB010000142.1:0-1625 GCF_036705265.1 Microcoleus sp. B4-C2 | reverse complement strand
TTGCCAGATTATTTTGCGTCTGGGCCCAATTTTCGCTCCCGGGTTCCCGATTACTTAAAAGTATTTGATAACCGGTAATGGCAATTTCAAGATTATTCGCTCTTTTCCCCAGTGGAAAGTTACTAATATGATTACTCAAGTTTCCAATGAGGCCGAGGGTAAATTCAATTGCTTTGGGATGTTCGGCAATTAAATTCTGGGTCACTTGCTGTAAACTCTCGGCAAAACGGTCATGGAGGAGATGTTGCCGCCCGGCCAGCATAGGGTAAATTACTTTAATATCGCCCCGGCTATCTGCTTCTGCTTGCAATAATTGTCCGATAAACTTTGCATACTCTTGGGGATTTTCACCTTCAGAGTTATCGCTATCTCCCTCATCATTCATCCCCAAGAATTGCCCTAGCTGACTGGCCAAATTCCGTAAATAATTAGCCTGATTTTCCTGTCCTTCCTCTGCCAGGTTTTCTGCTACTACCTCGCAAACTTGCAGAAACCCCGAATCTACCAATTCTAAGTTAGCCTGTAATATCTGCGGTTGCTCACCGTTGGGGCAATTCAGGAGTGTCTCAATCAATTGCTGATAAGCTTGGGCGCGGGTTTCTTCCATTGTGGGGAGTTGTCAGTAACACCGATGTTTATTTTATCACGATTGGTGGTTGGGCGGTTGACGCTCCCCCGTATCAATTTCTACCCCATCCCGAACAAGTAATCGAAATTACCCTCTCCCACAGAGTTTTTAAGCGTATTGATAATTTTCCTTGTATTATCGTGAGGCCCTTCAATATAACAAGGTTTTCCATTGCGACCGAATTTCAAGCCAATTTCGCTGGTTGATTCTCCTAAATGAGCCTTCGACTGCTCGAAATCGCGATGCGGTTCAAAGCCTAATGTTTTGGCATAGGCGATCGCGCCCCAAACCAGGGCTTGTGCTTGCTCTAAACTAATCTCCTCGTACTCTTGCATAAACTGCGAGTAACAAAGCTGAACGAAATTTTTATATTGGCTATCGTTGCAGTTACGTGGCGGGATGGTATCCTTGACTCCCAAACACCAGTAGTCGATCAAATAAGAGGCTGCAACAAAACGATTGTATCCCTTGGAACGGGTAACCACCACTAAACCCAAACCGCTCGTTTCAGAGGCTTCATTCCCCAACAATAACTTCGCAAAATTTACATCCACGAGACATTGAGCAACGGGCAATAACTCTCCTTTTTCGGCGCTAGCGAGGGCTGTTTGTTCTGCATGAGATTGAAGAAAGGTACTGACTTCGGATGCTTTCAATCCTAACTTTCGGGCAATTTGTTTGGGAGTTAATTGGCGATCGCGCAGGTTGAGAATTTCTTGTTCTTGTTCGGGCTGCATGGTTTTTCTATTGCCGTCAGGGCTGGGTTTGAGCTTAGTGGATCATTGTACCGCGTTTTTGCGACCAACTTCGTAACATTGCAAAGATTGAGGAAAAAACCCGGTTTCTTTGATGGTGCGAGTGGCGAGAAACCTCGGTTAGCCCGATAGTCCGCCAGGGGTTGAAACCCCTGTCTCATAGCAAAAGTCCTCCTAAGAAACTCAATCTAACTGTGGAGTTTTAGCAACTAGCTCAAACCCAAAAGACTCAGCAGTTTTCT
>NZ_JAUBUB010000141.1:0-11199 GCF_036705265.1 Microcoleus sp. B4-C2 | reverse complement strand
TCTGTAGGATAGTGGCGCGCGAGCGGACTCGAGCCGCCCGCGCTCGACTATTATAATTTACTTGGGGACAATTAATCCACCCTGCCTGCGGGGGTAGTTCTGGGGGCTGTATTCTTTGTCCCGTCTCGGTTTTAGCGACTTGACTGCCGACAAACCGTAGTCATGTATTTAAGATTTTCTCAATATTTAGGGCGAGAGTATTGTTCTCTGATGAATTTAAGCAAAAACCCAGCCACATAAGGGTTGTAAGAGATTGTAGTCATCTAAAAGACTTGGAGGCTCCGGGCAAGTCTCACCTCGCAATGGTTTCAGACGGAACTTACCCCGTGTGCGGGGTAAGTTCCGTTTCATCAGTAAAATTACTGATGTTCAAGATGTGTCATCTACCTTAAGATAGAAATCCTGAAGTGATCCGAGCATCATTAGGGAAGTACCACGGGAGCATCACCCATACCAGGTGTCGTTGATGGACAAGAACGATGAGAATTGCCCCATCCGCTACAGATAGTTTCCACCAAAGCACAATTTTTTTTACCCATAAGAAAAGATGAATCAATTGAAGCAGTCGGTAAAGCAGTTTTGGTCGATCGCAAACCCCTACTTTTTTTCCAGAGAAAAATGGGGAGCTAGGGGGTTGTTCGCCCTCGTAATGTTATTAATGCTAGGTTTCAATGCTGTAAACATAGTCCTGAGCTATATTATGCGGGACTTGATGAATGCAGTCACGGGAAAGAATGTTTCAGACTTCTATAAGATGTGGTTGATGCTATTGGGTGTGTTTGCCATATTCACGCCCATTATGGTTTCCTTCTTCTATTCGCAAAATGTACTGCAACTCTACTGGCGAAAGTGGCTAACGAATCACTTACTGAAGAAATATTTTAGCAATCAAGGTTTCTACAAAATTAAGTTCAATGATAAGGTTGATAATCCCGATCAGCGTTTAGCTGAAGACGTTAATTTGTTTGTTAAGCAAAATATTGATATTTGGGGATTATTATTCAACCAAGTTGTCACAATAATTTCTTTTCTCGGCGTTCTCTTTACAATTGACAGGACACTGACTTTAGTTGTATTTTTACTGGCTGCTTTTAGAACTGTTTTCACTATCTTTATAGGTAAGAGGTTAAGTAGATTAAAGTTCAATCAGTTACAACGAGAAGCAAATTTTCGCTATAGTTTGGTTCATCTTCGAGACAATAGTGAATCCATTGCATTTTACCGAGGTGAAAAGCGTGAACTTAGTGCAGTATCACAGCGATTTAATGAAGTTTTAAATAATTTTAATAACCTTATTGTCTTGCAGCGTAACCTTGGTTTCTTTACCCAAGGAACCGGGATGATATTTACAAATTTACCTATAGTTTTTTTAGCTCCTCGATACTTTGCGGGTCAGATAGATTTTGGGCAGGTAACGCAAGCTTCTGGAGCGTTTGTGTCTATTTTAAGTGCCCTGGGCTTTATTGCCGAGAATTTTGATATGCTAACTAACTTTACCACTCAGATTAATCGTTTAGGAACATTTGATCGGGTTCTGTCCGAGCAAATGGCAGCACCTCGATCCGGCATGGCAACGATTGATGTTGTGGAACAGCACTATCTAGCCCTCCAACAGGTTACCTTAGAGACGCCTAACTATGAGCGAATCTTAGTTAGAGATTTATCTTTCAAGGTGGGGCAGGGTGAAAGCGTCTTGATTGTTGGACCTTCTGGCGCTGGCAAGAGTTCGTTAATGCGAGCGATCGCAGGATTGTGGAATGCGGGTACGGGTTGCATTGTCCGTCCTAAACCGGAGGAAACGCTGTTTTTGCCCCAACGGCCTTATATGCTGCTAGGGGACTTACGCAGCCAATTGCTATATCCCAACACCAGCGGTCAAGTTACTGATGAACAACTGCACGAAGTGCTCGAACAAGTCAATCTTTCCCATTTGCCAGAACGGGTAGGTGGATTTGATGTGGAATTGGAATGGGCTGATGTTTTGTCACTAGGAGAACAACAACGGTTAGCATTTGCACGCCTACTGCTGACTAAACCTCGCTACGCTATTTTGGATGAATCAACGAGTGCATTGGATGTGGCTAACGAGAGACGCCTCTATCAGTTACTCCAAGAAACAGGAACTGCCTTTATCAGTGTCGGTCACCGTCCGACTTTGGTACAGTATCACGAGCAGGTCTTAAGGCTAGTTGGTAATACCAATTGGCATCTGATATCGGCTAAAGATTACAGCCCCGATCTCGCCGAGTTTGTTTGAAAAATGCAATTGCCGAACTGCAAGTAATGGTCTTTACCGTATCCGCCTCAAAATTCCAGGCGTAGGATCAGGTAGAACAGAGTAACTTTTGACCGTACCCGTCCATCACTTCCCTTTTAGGAGTTTTTCAATAGCGTCGCGTGTTGCCCTAGCATTGACATCACTTGACAGCAGTTGATGAAGACTCCAACGCACAGTATACTGATAGCGATCGCCCTGTTTGAAAAGATGTAGTGGAGAAAGCAGTTCTAGTTCTGCGTAATTTTCTTTAGCATCGCCATTGTTATACACTTCAATACTCCAGGCAGTTTTTGGAACGATACTACAAGCTTACGCGGGGCAAGGATCATAAAAAAGTCGAATTAAATGTAAGTCAGGGGTGGAGCTGACTTACATTTAATTATCCACAGTGGCTCAAAGTCCTACAGAATAAGCCATTGGGCTATATAAAAACTGTCCGGAGTATTGCTAAATTTTAGCTGCATTATATTGTACAATTTATTTCAGAAAAAGCCGAAAAAACATGAGGAGTTTACCTTTAACAGTAGCTTTATCGAGTTTTCTAATCTCGCCGATATCTGCTCTTCATTTGCTGGGAGACGCTACAAATACAATGGCTCAAAAATCACCAGTTGACGAGCCGTTTTGCTACATGAAAACCCCCGACGGCAAAACAGTAGACTTGGGCAAATTGTGCGAGAAACAGCCAGCTTCGGGAACTGTCCAAACTTGCATTCCCGGTTCCAATATCGCTGCAAAAATTTCAATTGCGGCGGCTAATTATGACGGTAACTTTTTCAGCGGTCAAGTGCTTAATCGAGGCTGCAAAACAATCAAGAATGTCAAAGTTAATTATGAAGTTTTGGACGAGTCAGGCAATTTAATTGACAACGGATTTATCTTCGCTCAACCAGTTACTCTTGCACCCGGACAGTCAGCCGCCTTTCGGGGCGAAGTTGTGGCGGGGGCTCAGGTACTAGCGACTCATGCAGACGGGCAAGAATGATTGTTGATAAATGGCGACCCACTTCCAGAAACCCGATCGAGGTTATAGTAAGGTGCGTCGCTTTGAGATTGTCGCTGTTTTTGAAGATTGTAGATAGCGACGCACCCTACAGCAACTATTCCATGAGTTTTGAGAATTAGTATTATTTACCGATCGCTGTTATCATATTCTGGCTCAGATATCTCTATGACTTACGCAGAGATCCCCCTAAATCCCCCTTCAAAAGGGGAACTTGCAATAATAATCTTGTCCCCCCCTTATTAAGGGGGGTTAGGGGGGATCGAAGTTTGAATATTCTTGCAGAGATCCCCAAAAACAGAATTTGCGAGGGCAAAATATCTTGAAAACTCGATCGACATACTGGCAAATATTACCCTACCTCCGTCCCCAAAAACAAACCATCGGTAAAGCATTAGCTTGTACCGTAGTATTTACCATATTTTGGCCAATTATAGCGTGGCTAGTTGGCGAAACAGCCAAATTTATAGGTAAAGGAGATTTACAAGGGTTCGCTCAAATTGCGGCACTCAGCGCCATTATATTTCTAATTCGCGGTACAGCCCAGTACGGTCAAGATACGCTGATGGCAAAAGCAGCTTTGACTATTGCTTTTGAAATCCGCAAAAAAGTTTATGCACACCTTCAAAATCTCAATCTCGGCTACTTTGAAACTGCCAAAACCGGAGACTTATCCTACCGCCTCACAGAAGATATTGACCGCATTGGCGAAGTCGTAAATAAATTTTTTCATCAGTTTATCCCTTGTTTTTTGCAGCTAATTGCAGTTCTGGGATATATGATTTATCTCAACTGGCAATTAACCTTGGGTGCATTAATTATTGCACCGCTGATGGCTATTTTAATTGGCTGGTTTGGTGAAAGACTGCTAAGTTACTCGCGCCAAAGTCAAAATCGCATCTCTGATTTATCCGCTTTGCTGACAGAAGTATTCAGTGGCATTCGCTTAATCAAAGCATTTGTGGCTGAAGACTACGAAATTGCCCGCTTTGCAGAAGAAGCAGAACAAAACCGCCGCGCTAAGTATCTGTCAGAACGAATAAAAGCACTTCAGTTCGTTGTAGTTGGCTTTCTGGAAGCGATGAGCGTGATTTTGCTCTTTTTCCTGGGAGGTTGGCAAATTTCTCAAGGAAATCTCACAGGTACTCAATTTATAAGTTATATCGCAGGGGTGGCACTGTTAATTGACCCGATCGCCATTACCACTGCTAATTACGGAGATTTTAAGCAGGGAGAAGCTTCTAGCGATCGCATTTTTGAATTATTAGCAATTCAACCAACAGTAGTCGAAAAACAGGGCGCGATCGAACTTCCCCATGTTACTGGCAAAGTCGAATACCGCAATATTAATTTTGCCTACCCCCCCCAACCCTCCCTTGATAAGGGGGGAAAACAGCCTCAACCCCCCCTTGATAAGGGGGGGCAAGGGGGGGTTCCCATTCTGCAAAACATGAGTTTGTTGGTGCTGCCCGGAGAAATGATTGCCCTCGTGGGCGCATCCGGTGCGGGTAAAACTACTTTAGTAAATTTGCTACCGAGATTTTACGATCCGCAAGCGGGACAGATTTTAATTGACGGTATTGATATTCAAGATGTCACCTTAAATACTCTGCGGAGGCAAATCGGAATTGTACCGCAAGAAACCATTTTATTTTCGGGTACGATTGCTCAAAATATCGCTTTCGGTCAATCTTATTATGAACTGAAAGATGTTCAAAAAGCTGCGGAGATTGCTAACGCTCATCAATTCATTAGTCAGTTTCCTGACGGCTATCAAACTTGGGTAGGAGAAAGGGGTGTAAATTTATCTGGGGGACAAAAACAAAGAATTGCGATCGCCCGTGCAGTTTTGCTCGATCCCAGAATATTGATTTTGGATGAAGCGACATCGGCGCTGGATTCGGAATCCGAAGGTTTAGTGCAGGAAGCGCTGGAAAGATTGATGCGCGATCGCACGGTGTTTATTATCGCTCACCGCTTGGCTACTGTGCGGAGAGCCGATCGCATTTTAGTTTTGGAAAAAGGCAGAATTGTCGAATCTGGGACGCACGAGGAATTGCTCGAAAAGGGCGATCGATATGCTGGCTACTACGCTCAACAGTTTAGTCAGTAGGCTGCGTTAGAAACCGGGTTTTTGGCCATTTCTGCTGGCCTCAACGAAGTATTCTCGTAAAAAACCCGGTTTCTGACCACCCGTGGGTAAGCCCTATCAGAAATCGTATTTGGTCATCTGCCTTCCCCGAACTCAACCTGACCGTTGAACAGGTTTTCAGATATATCCAAAGGGAAGAATAGCATTCTTTTGGGAATGCGAGCGCCTATGATTATGATGCCAAAACATCAGTCAGGATGACAACAGATAGATGGGGAACATTACGAAATCCATTGTCATTGGTGAGAAACAGCGTACAACCTTCACTGATGGCTGTCGCAGCATGAATAGCATCAGGGGTTTTGAGATGGGTATTAGCCCTTAAATTAGCTGCTGTTCTCAGTACAGATTGAGTGATGGGAACTAGCTGTATATCTGAGGATAATAAAAGTTGTTCGTAGTCACTTACTAAGATAGTGTTAGCATTTTTAAGAGGGAAAACTAAGGTTTCCAGTAACGTCAATTCACTGGTCATAAGTTCAATTTCACCTGTTTGAAACTTCAGCCACAAGGGTTGAAGAAGCGAATAGTAATTCTGGTTAGCTTCAACGGTGTAAATAATGATTTGTGTATCCAAGTAAATTGTAGCAAAGGATGGTAGGTTTAGTTGTCCCATGAGTTTCTTTCTTCTTCTAGTTCCCGGTCAATTTCTTCCACAGTTCTGGAAACATGACGGCTGCGGATTTCTGTAAGCAATTCCAACACTTTACGCCGCCCGCCTTCAGGCTTTTCTGGTATAATTACAAAAACTTCAACCTCTTCGCCCACAGATCCAGGCGGCACTTGAATTTCCAGTTTATTTCCTGCAAGAACTTTGGTGGTAATCCGTATTGCTGACTGCATACTTCCTCCTTTGCGATGATTAATTTTCAACAGCCCCTAAAGCTTTGAGCGTGGCTTTCTCAACTTCAGTTAAACCCGTAACGCCCGCGATATTCATCTCCTCATAAAGTCCATCTGTGAGAGTCTTGATGCACTCTCCTGTATTGACATCCCAGAGTTTAATCGTGTTGTCACCACTGCCACTGGCAAGCCATTCACCGCTGGGACTGAATGCGACTGAAAGAACGGCGTTTTCATGTCCGCTTAAAGTCCGCAAACACTCTCCAGTATTGCTATCCCAAAGCTTGATAGTGTTGTCATCACTGCCACTTGCAAACTGTTGATTTGCGGGACTGAATGCGACTGAATAAACCGAATTGTTATGTCCGATGAAAGTCCGCAAACATTCTCCGGTATGGCTATTCCAAAGCTTGATAGTGTAGTCATCACTGCCGCTTGCAATCAATTCACCATCAAAACTAAAAGTGACTGAATTCACCCAATTATTGTGTCCGGTGAAAGTCCGCAAACACTCTCCGCTATGACTATTCCAAAGCTTGATAGTATTGTCACTACTGCCACTGACTAGCCATTCACCATCGGGACTGAAAGCCACTGAACGCACTCTATCTTCATGGCCCATGAGAGTCCGCAAACACTCTCCGGTATGGTTATTCCAAAACTTGATAGTATTGTCATAACTACCACTGACTAGCCATTTACTGTTAGGGCTAAATGCGACTGAATAAATCCAACTTTCATGTCCTGTAAAAGTCTTCATACACTTTCCTGTATGGCTATTCCAAAGTTTAACTTTGTTGTCCAAACTGCCACTGACAAGCCATTCACCATCGGGACTAAATGCGACTGAACGCACTTTATTTTCATGTCCTTTGAAAGTCTTTATACACTTTCTAGTAGTGCTATCCCAGAGTTTAATACTATTATCACTACTACCACTGGCAAACCATTGACCGTCGGGACTAAATACGACTGAAATAACCGCGTTTTCATATCCGGTCAAAGTCCGAAAACATTCTCCGGTATGGCTATTCCAAAGCTTAATTCTATTATCATGGCTGGCACTAATCAGCCATTGACCGTCGGGACTAAAGGCGACTGAAAGAAGCGAATATTCATGTCCGGTGAAAGTCCGCAAACACTCTCCAGTATGCCTATCCCAAAGCTTGATAGTATTATCAAAACTGCCACTGGCAAGCCATTCACCATCGGGACTAAAGGCAACTGAACACACGCAATTTTCATGTCCGGTGAAAGTTCGCAAACACTCTCCGGTATGGCTATTCCAAAGCTTGATAGTCTTGTCATAACTGCCACTAGCAAGCCATTGACCATCGGGACTAAAAGCCACTGAAAGAATCGAATTTTCATGTCCGGTAAAAGTCGGCAAGCATTCTCCAGTATGCTTATCCCAAAGCTTGATAGTATTATCAAAACTGCCACTGGCAAGCCATTCACCGTCGGGACTAAAGGTAACTAAACTTATAGAATTTTTATGTCCTTTTAAAGTCCGCAAACACTCTCCTGTATGGCTATTCCAAAGCTTGATAGTCTTGTCATAACTGCCACTAGCAAGCCATTGACCATCGGGACTAAAGGCAACTGAACGCACTGAATTTTCATGTCCGGTGAAAGTCCGCAAACATTCTCCTGTATGACTATCCCAAAGCTGGATATTATTGTCAACACTGTCACTGGCAAGCCTTTCACCATCCGAACTGAAAGCAACTGAATGCACTGAATTTTTACCTACCTGACAAGTTAAAATTTCTTTGGCACTTACTGCATCCCACAAACGAACAACACCATCTCTACCACCTGTAGAAAACAGTTTGCCATCGGGACTAAATGAGACAGAATTAACTGTACTAAACGCTTTAGCAAAAACAGATTCTGCTAAATTTGTCTCAGTCAAATTGACGCGCCGCAGGCTAGCCTTTGTAAAATCACCACCTTTAATGATGGTATGAGAAAGGTCTTTTCCTTCTAAAGCAGCATTGTCCTTTTTTACTAACACCGTCGCCGCATTCCCTCCCACATAACCTACCTCGCTTTCAGTTTTTCCCCGTGTTGCTTCTATAATTTTGAGTAGCGGCAATCCCCCCGTGGTTGCCCCTAAACCTTGGCCGGGCGGGCACGGGGGCACCGCCCCTACTAGCATAGGCAACAACAAATCCATGACTGCTTTCGTCAGTGGCGCTTGTCCAAAACTGTGGCTAAGTTCACTTAAACTTTCTGCAACAAATCCTTTCAAAGGCGCGATAAGTTCGTTCTTATTTCTCTTCTGGGCCTGAAGCCGACAATAATTAGACCAAGTGTACGATCGAGGTTCTGCATCAGGATTGACACAAGACTGTTCCGGCGCAACTAATTCGGTAAAATCTGCGGCCAAAACTCCCAATTCCGCTGCAAATTTATAAGCGACAAAAAACTCTAACAACGAACGATGCGCCGGAGTATAATCCCCATCTGCATTGCGGATTAGCATCGTTTGACCCATCATGTCGTAGTGCCAGTGGTCTAAGTCTTTTTCCTCTTGGACGACGGAACCAAACAGGCTGCGAATGCGATCGGGAAAACCGCGATAATTCAGGCTCATTTGGTCGGTAGACAGCATTTCCCAAGACAGTTCGCACAAAAAGTAAAGCTTATCTGCTACAGAAGTAAAAGTACGTTCTGCTTTGATATCTCTCTCTATCTTCCGCCGCACCGCATACAGATAAATCCGCGACATATCGACGGGTTTTCCAGCTTCAATATCGGGCAATGCTTCCAAAATTAACTCGGTCATTACAGGGCGACGCGCTAAATCCAATAACTGCGGGTTTCCCATGACTTTTTCGACTGTCGCCGCTTCTGTTTGAAATGACAGCGCTAGCCCAATTTGTTCGTCGTTAAATTTCTCTAATTCTAAGACTTCAAATTGGGGAGTTTCGCCTGTTAAAATGGTTGTTGATGCTTGCAGTTCTGCATTGAACAATGCCCGTCCTTCCTTGCCTTCAGGAAAGTGTTCGGTACGGCAAGTGAGGATGACTTTTGCGCCGGGAACGACGGCTTTTGCTAGTTCCCAGAAGTTGTTGATGGTTTCTTGCCGATCGCACTTAGCGGCCATTTCATCAAAACCATCGAAAATCAACAGAAATTTGCCCATGCGATTCAGTTGTTCAAAGGCAGAATAACCCGCCAAAGGTATCTCGTGTTTCCGAAAGAAAAACTCGGAAAATAGCGACTCGACACTAACTGCTTTGGCGTAATCTCGCAAAGGAATTACTAACGGCAAACGCGGACGTTCTAAGCCGCGTTTTTGAGCATCTCGGTAGCGTTGCAGTGCTATCCAAGCATAGTGCATCGCAAACCAAGTTTTCCCAGTCCCAAATTCTCCTAAAACTGAAATATGTTCTTTTACTGGGTCATTTAACCACAGGTCAATATAACCTTCGATCCAGCCATCTCGCCCGTCATAATGACTCACGCCTATCTTGCGGTGAGTATCGGGGTCGATTTCTTCTTTGGTACAGGCTAGCGGCACATATTTAGTATCAATTTCTCGGCTGGTTATTTCTGTTTCTAGCCAATCCAGATAAGCGGTAAAATCGGCATCTTGGTCGAGTAATTCATCGAAGGTATAGCAAGCTAAATTACGATTTTCATCTTTCTCTACCTCATCCCGCGCGGCGCGACTGATGCGGCGGGCGGTGATTAACCACCCTTCATCGGTGCGCTGTTTTTCCACCGACTCGCGCAAGGCTGAGATGTCTCTGAGTCCGGCTTCTCCGGCAATTCCGCGCACTAAAATGCGATCGTACCGATTGCGTCTGACAGGAACATTGATAATCCATTCAAAATAGTTATCCTCCGAGATTTGATAGGTTTCAAACTTATAACTTAATGTTTCAAACCACCCGCGAACTTGTTGTGATAAAATAAAAGCTTGAGACTTTTGAATATTAGTTGATGCTGCGGGAAGTGCGGGATAATCTTCAGATTCCAGTCGTGCAAATTCGGTGCGAATTCCTTCGATAGTGGGGAGGCGTTCGATGCGATCCATTACCATAGATAGCCGTTTTTGCAAAGAGGCGATCGCATTTCCCACCATCACATCTCCCAGCGTCCGCGTCCGCTTGGCTACTTCCATAAACACGGCGGCAAATGCCATGAATTCCCGTCGGGGGTCAATGCCTAAATCTCGAATTTCTTTGCCTAAAGCACTCTCATTCAGATATTCATCGCCTGCTTGAATTAAAATGGCTGGGCTATCGGACTCGAAGGCTTTGCGAAATGCTGATTCAATCTCTTTTTGGCGAAACAGTTCTAAAATCTGCTTGGGTTTGCCAGCGCCGTACTCTACTAAAGTATAAACATAAACTCCGCTAAAATCGGCTGGCGGAGCATCCGGGTCAAGGTTAAATCTTTTTAATAATTTGATAACGGTTTCGTTGCGCTGAAACTTGTCTTTGATAGTGCCGAAGGGAATTGTCGTCAGGATGCTGATAACTAAGTCGAGACTAATTAGCATGATTTAGGCTTTCCTGTTTTTACGTGGGAGTCATTCTCGAATCTAGAATCGGTAGGCTGTGTCCCTGAAATGCGCTGCGGGCGATCGCAAACTGCTCTATTTTTATGTTAACCCATCAGCCAACTGTCGCGCCCTGACAGTCCGAGATTCGCACAATCCGAGATTTGCCATCTTCCGACAGTAATCTAATAGTCCGAGATTTGCGATATTCCGATAGTAATCTAACCATCCGAGATTTGCCATATTCCGATAGTAATGTAACAGTCCGAGATTTGCCATATTCCGACAGTAATCTAACAGTCCGAGATTTGCCATAATCCGACAGTCCGACAGGGGTTGAAACCCCTGTCTCATAGCAAAAGTCCTCCTAAGAAACTCAATCTAACTGTGGAGTTTTAGCAACTAGC
>NZ_JAUBUB010000140.1:0-11393 GCF_036705265.1 Microcoleus sp. B4-C2 | reverse complement strand
TTTTAGAGACATAAGATAGGCTGCACACTGAAATTATATTTTGACTATTATAGGATCAATCATTCTGTGGCGTTCTCTTAATCAGGGTGCATCTACCAATTAAGCTTCCTGAGAATTCGAGCGCAATCCGGACAACCTCAAACTTTATTCAGCATCACCGTCGATACCGCAAAAAAAAACCCCAAACCAAAATTGGCGGGGAGTTAATTAATCAGGGTGCATCTACCAATTAAGCTTCCTGAGAATTCGAGCGCAATCCGGACAACCTCAAACTTTATTCAGCATCACCGTCGATACCGCAAAAAAAAACCCCAAACCAAAATTGGCGGGGAGTTAATTAATCAGGGTGCATCTACCAATTAAGCTTCCTGAGAATTCGAGCGCCATCCGGACACTTATCTCAAACTTGTTCAGCATCAGCCTCGATACGACAAAAAAAACCCGGCCAAAATTGGTCGGGAGTTAATTAATCAGGGTGCATCTACTAATCTAATCTCCCGCCTCACAGCACCTCGTTCCGGACACTTTGGCAGAATTTGCGATAATTTGTGGTGTTTCCTGCGATCGACAAAAAAAACCCGGCCAAAATTGGTCGGGAGTTAATTAATCAGGGTGCATCTACCTAGATTTAGCAATATTAACCCAACTTTACCAAATATTAATCGAAGAGGTTTGGTCATTGAAATTATCACCTACATAAGGGTAATCACCGGGACCAAAGATAATAGATTCACCTTTAAAACGAGTATCTTTAAAAAGTGCTACTGTATAGTTTTCTGGAACTCTTAGTGAAGATATTTCATCATTGGGAATAGAACCCCAATCATGCCCTCCTTTGTCAAGTCTTATAGCTGTTCCTCTGAACCTGCTATCTGTATAAAATGTAGGTTTATCATATTCTAAGGTAAAACGCCCACCATCCAAAGGAAAGTGTATCTGAACCCACTGATTATCTATCACCATACGGAGCGGAGGTGGTGGAAAGGGCCCCATCACCGGACTTCCCTCTATAGTTTTCGTTAACCATCCATTTATAAAATGGATTTTAGGAACATAAATTATTCGCGCTGTTTCTCCAGCTAACAAATTAAATGTGTATGAAGTGCTAAAGGTTTTAGACTCGCTATATTGACCTCCAAGAGCGGCGTTTACACCTTCAAAAGTGACACCAGCAGTGAATGTTATGCCCCATGTAATAGTCGAACTTACTTGCCTCGTAATCGACCCACCACCACCAGGGGCTTCCATATATTCCGAAATTATTTGTTTCCAATCATAATGCTCCTGCTCGGCTTCCGACTCTTTTTTAAGATAATAGTTTGCTGCCATAGCTTCTTTTTCCTCTTTTTAAATACAATCTGGTTAGCTTTTGGGTGAAGTTGCACTAATTTAATCTCCCGCCCCAGAGCACCTCTTTCAGGACACTTTGGCAGAATTTCCGAAAATTTGTGGTGAGGGCGTGCGATCGGCAAAAAAAAACCCCAAACCAAAATTGGTCGGGAGTTAATTAATCAGGGTGCATCTACCAATTAAGCTTCCTGAGAATTCCAGCGTCATCCGGATAACCTCAAACTTTTTTAGCATCAGCGTCGATACCGCAAAAAAAAACCCCAGACCAAAAGTGGTCGGGAGTTAATTAATCAGGGTGCATCTACTAATTTAGTCTCCCGCCTCACAGCACCTCTTTCAGGAGACTTTGCCAGAATTTTGGAGAATCTGTGGCGAGGGCGGGCGAGATCCAAAAAAAAACCCGGCCAAAATTGGTCGGGAGTTAATTAATCAGGGTGCATCTACCAATTAAGCTTTCTAAGAATTCCAACGCCATCCGGAAACTTACTACTAAAAACTCACAACTCTTTTCGGTGAACCAGAGTTGCACTAGCTTGGTCTGTCGGAACTAGCAAGATTTCGCTAATATTGACGTGGGGCGATCGCGTCGCGCAAAAATACACGACATCGGCTACATCGTCCGCAGTCAGCGGTGTCAATCCTTGATAGACATTTTTTGCTTTTTCTGCATCGCCGTGAAACCGGACATTGCTAAATTCTGTTTCCACCAAACCAGGCTCTATTTCTGTCACCCGCACTGCTGTTCCCAAAAGGTCTTGTTTCAACCCTTCAGAAATAGCTCTCACTGCTGCTTTGGAAGCGCAATAAACATTACCTTTCGGATAAGCTTGGCGGCCTGCTATTGAGCCGATATTCACTACGTGGCCGCGGTTTCGGCTTACCATTCCCGGCACGATCGCACGAGTCATGTAAAGCAACCCTTTAACATTGGTATCAATCATTTCTTCCCAATCTTGAAAGTTGCCTTCGTGCAGTTTGTCTAAACCACGGCTCAATCCCGCATTGTTAATCAGAATATTGATGCTTTTCCAGGCATCGGGAAGCGCAGTTATCGCCGATTCGACTTGCGGGCGATCGCGCACGTCCAATTCTAGTAAATAAATCTCGTTCACCGACGCGATGGATTTTGTTTCTACAAGTTCGTTTGCTAGTAGAGCGAGCTTGTCAAGGCGGCGGGCTGCTAAAATTAGTTTGGCTCCACCTTTGGCGAATATCTTGGCACAGGCTGCTCCGATACCGCTACTCGCACCTGTAATGAAAACAATTTGATTTTGGATAGAAATCATACGATTTTAGATTTTAGATTTTAGATTTTAGATTTTAGATTTGGGAATTGGGAATGACTAATGAGATCAGGGTTTGGATATTTCATACTGTCAATTCAACATAATTTTTGTAGTGACGACTTTAGGGATTCAGTCCTTTCTCTTCAATATTTTCTTGAACTCGCCACTACTAAAATTACCCAAATAATACCATCCCCTAAAAAATGCAACTGTAGACCAGCGCTCCAAACATTTAATTCATAAGTTATTCCCCATCTAAAATCTAAAATCTAAAATCTAAAATGGTATAACCCATAACACCTATTTTATTACTTGACAACCCGCAATCGTACACTAACTGTTGCAATTCCGCCTTGTCGCATCAAAACTGCTGAAACCCACCGATTTTCGGGCGTAGCAGGAGCTTTGCCTACTTTAAAAATTCCCCCGGCATTTAGCAACTCTAGCTCGACTTCTGAGGGATTGAAAAAGGTTTTTTCGGTAATGGGTTCCTCCAAAACAGTCCCTATTAAAATATCATCGCCGATCGGCTCTCGTACAATGGCATCAAAATAGTAATCTTCGCCTACCTTAACTTGCTCCGGCAAATTTACTTCAATTGTGGGAGGATTATTGCCAGAACTAAGCTGAGTTTGTTCTGCTAAAATCTCTTGACTAACTATTTTTTCGCCTTCAAAGCGCTGCTGGGAACGGATGGTAGCTTTGAGACTTAATTCTCTGCCATCCTTTTTTTGAGTGCCGGCAATTGTAGTTATGGTTTCTGCAATAATCGCGCTACCTTCGGTTTTCCAAGATTTGATCTCGGTGCGATAATTTAAACTTGGATATCGATCCCAGAGTTGGGTGAGGGCTTTTTCCATGCTGCGACTGTTTAAGCCGTCAGAATGAGTGAAATTCTGGCTGTAAAATGCCATGACTGCTTTGACATCGCGCCGGTTGGCTGCTGCGTCAATTTCTGTTAGCACCTTTGTGAGTGGGGCTGGCGCATTTGCTCCTGTTTGGGCGATCGTTTGGGGAGTCGCCCCGATCGCACCGATCGCTCTTACCGCACTCGGATGCAGCACGCCAGCACTTACTACTGTTAAACATAACAACATTTGAGCGATCGACTGCCCGCCGTTAAAGCCAAAAACGATCGCCCGTTGGCGCAGCCCTCGAAGCGGATCGGCTTTTTCGTCCCGACGGCTGGAAAAATACTGAGATGCACTTGGCACTAAATTCAAAAAATTACGCATTAGGTGATAATTTGGTTATTTGTCAGGAGTCGTGGCGCGGGCAACTGTTCGCCTGCAACGAAAACTGACAACGGAAGGACGGACACGGCACAATCTAATTTTAGATTGCTGATTGAAAATTGGCTGAAACTGCCGGAATAATAAGCATAATAATCTAAAACCTCAAATATAAAATTGATTGACCTGTGGAACTTGTACTTGTAAAAGAAACAAAAACCTTGACAAAAGCCCCCCTCCGGTTGTTGGTTGCAGCTAGCGGCACTGGTGGACATTTATTTCCTGCGATCGCCACCGCTAGTCAGTTGAACGACTGTCAGATCGAATGGCTAGGAGTCCCAGATCGCATGGAAACCGAATTAGTTTCATCCCTTTACCCCCTCCACACGATCGCCGTTGAAGGCTTTCAGCAGCGATTTGGACTAGGTACTGTGCGAATTTTGGGCGGACTCGTCGGCTCGATCCTTCATGTGCGGAAGTTGCTCAAAGCGGGAAATTTTCAGGGAGTCTTTACTACTGGCGGTTACATCGCAGCACCGGCAATTCTAGCGGCCCGTTCTTTGGGTTTGCCGGTGATTCTCCACGAATCTAATGCCATTCCGGGGAAGGTGACGCGCTGGTTTAGTCCTTTGTGCACTGCTGTGGCGATCGGATTTGAAGCAGCAGCCCAGCATTTACCCCGCGCCAAAACCGTGGTGGCTGGTACGCCGGTGCGATCGCAATTCCTCGCCCGCCAACCTCTAAATTTGCCAATTCCTGACAGCGTACCTGTTATTTTAGTCATGGGTGGCTCTCAAGGTGCTGTCGCAGTCAATAAGTTAGTGCGCGAGTGTGCTCCGGCTTGGTTTGATGCCGGCGCTTGGGTGGTTCACCTCACCGGAAATAATGACCCGGATGCCGAGAGTTTGAAACACGAGCAATATTTGTCAATGCCATTTTACGACAATGTGGCGAGCTTGTTGCAGCGAGCAAATTTAGCAATTAGTCGATCGGGCGCGAGTGCTCTGACAGAATTAGCAGTGACGGGAGTACCTTCTATTTTAATTCCTTTTCCTCACGCGGCTGACGATCACCAAAGATTTAATGCGGAAGTATTTGCTAAAGTCGGCGCCGCCGTGGTATTCCGTCAAAGCGAACTGACAGCAGATGTGTTGCAAAGCAAAGTGTTGTATTTGTTAAGAGATTCCGAATATTTGGAAAAAATGTCTCAAGCTGCTGCTCAATTAGCGGTGACAGACAGTACAGAACGTTTGGCTAATTTGGTGAGGGAATTGGTGGTGAGGTAGCGAAAATTGGACACCGCCACTAATTTAACGAGTTCTTTTTAATGAGGGTAAAGCGTAAAACCCCTGTCCAACCAAATAACATAAAACACAGCCCCATCCCGATAACCAACCATTGGAGCCTTCCCGCAAAACCGAAAAGCAATAAAATTTACATCATCCTTAAGATGGCTGGGAATAGGTGCTCTAATGGAACTTCGGGCTATCTTCTCGTAGCCCAATCCGTGACGGGGACAAGCATTAATCTCACTCCAGGTAAGCTGATTTAATTTGTAGAGCGTATCTGCAAAAGCAGCCTTTTCATCTTTTGTGCATTGAGAAAGAGAGTAATCTTTATTCATGTATCGCAAAGAAAATAGAGGTGACTCCTGCTCTGGCGGTAAATCAACAATTTCTCTAGGTGAAATCCTTTTCCCTTTTTCTTGGCGTTGATTTGCCTTAAGATGCTTCTTCACAATTGAGTTGAGTCTTGAAGTATTTTTTCAGGGATTGATGAGTAATTTTTCCGCTATTTTGAGCAGCAAGTTTCCAGGGATATTCTTCGTGTGTCATGTTCCTTAACTTCCATGCAGCAAACTGCCCAAACACAGAGTAAACTTCATCAAGCAGGCTCTTAGTTTTTTCTTCGTAAATCGAAAAGTCTATATATTCAGGACGTGGAATTGCACCAGTACCATACTTTTTATAGTGACGGTACAAATCAGGAACAACGGGCCCGTGAGTCCATGCTTCTATGGCTTCAAGAAATAGCGGTTCATCGTACAAAGCTAAATGAAAGCCTTGAGCATAGTAAACCAATTTCTGAAGCTTGAGATTAGATATCAGATCGCCAGCATCTTCACTTGCCTGAGCCAAAAAGTATTCGGCTGCATCATAACAACTCAGCATAACTTACTTGGTAGTCATTAAACGGCAAAACTAGAACGAGATTTTTTTGACACTCCCGCGACTCAAGCAGACTATATTTGTCTGGAGACGTTTTCACGGGGAATTGCGAGCCGTGTCACTTTATTTACATTATACTATATTTTCTCAATCTATGCCATATTCAATTTAACAAAATTAACTACCGATTCTAATCCTTCCTTTGTCTTCAAGTTAGTAAAAACAAAAGGTTTCTCCCCCCGCATTTTTTTCGCGTCCCGTTCCATCACGCCTAAATCTGCTCCTACATAAGGTGCGAGGTCTGTTTTATTAATTACCAACATATCAGATTTAGTAATTCCTGGCCCGCCTTTGCGCGGAATTTTATCGCCTGCTGCGACATCGATTACGTAAATTGTTAAATCTACTAACTCCGGGCTAAAAGTTGCCGCCAAGTTATCGCCGCCGCTTTCGACAAATACTAAATCTAAATCAGTGAATTTGTGTTCTAACTCTTCTATAGCTACTAAGTTTATCGAAGCATCTTCGCGGATGGCTGTGTGGGGACAGCCTCCTGTTTCTACGCCCAAAATTCGATCGCTCTCCAAAGCTTGACTCCGAACCAAAAACTGGGCATCTTCCTGAGTATAGATATCATTAGTAACAACCGCAATCTGGTATTGCTGTCGCAGCGCTTTGCACAAAGCATCCAGTAAAGCTGTTTTCCCCGAACCAACTGGCCCAGCAATTCCTACACGAAAAGCACCCATAGCGATTTTAGATTTTAGATTTTAGATTTTAGATTTTCTGATTTTCTGATTTGGGATTTGGGATTGAGGGATTTGGGATTGAAGGATTTTCAACTGCGAAACAACCGAGTGTACTGAGTTTCGTGCGCCATGCTAGCCAGTCCTAATCCCCAACTGCAACTCCCAAGCTCATCATCTTCTAATTTTAAAACTTCTTGCGCCGTACAGCTAATTTGAGACTGCAAATCTAACAGCAACTGTTGACCGGCTGTTTGACCGAGGGGAATCAGTTTCACGCCCGCACTCGCCAAATTGGCAGCCCAACTGTACAAATATCCTAACACGGCGGCTTCCTCTTCAATCTGCCAGTTGGCGGCGGCAATGCCAAAGCCGATCGCAAAATTGCACGGATTGCCGCCAAATTCCACCAAATCTTTTACACTTGTTGTTAACCCAGAAGCAACGGGCGATTCCCTGCGGGATAGCTTCGCTTCACGCAAATCCAGCAGCAACCTCACCAAAGTCCGCCCCATTTGCCAACTTTGCAAGCGCAACTCTTCTGTTTCCTTAGCAGCCGTCGCCCAAGCATTCCAGTAATTCAAAGCCGTCAAATCCCCCATCTGTGCCGCCCTCAAAGCCCTTACCACCACAGCGGCTTCTACTCGCACAGCCCCGAATTGCAGCGAATTTTCTAACCAATTCCTCAAAGTAATCTCGCTGTCGATCGTACCGGTTTCTACCAGACTTTCGATTCCCTCAGAATAACTATAAGCTCCCACAGGTGCAAAAGCTAACTGCAACAAAGATAAAAGTTGATTGTTCACTGTTGACTGTTGACCAAGAATTTGTTGATGGTACAAGCCCCCGGATTTATCCGGGGAATCAATCGAAAATCGAAAATCGAAAATCCTCAAGCCCCCGAATTTATCTCGCGCAAGTCAATCCAAAATCTAAAATCTAAAATCTAAAATCTAAAATCGAATGACTGTTGACTGTTGACTTCTTGCTTCTTCAATAGCCGAAAGCAATTTAGTCATAAGCCCTCGGATTTATCGGTGGGAGTAAATCTAAAATCTAAAATCTAAAATCTAAAATCTAAAATCTAAAATCTAATGGCTGTGCCCATAAGCGCCCATTTCCGGCTGAAACGGCACAATTTCCTGTGTTACTTCCAAACCCATTTTTTCTAGCATTCCCTGCAACACAGAGTCGGGAGAAAGCCTTAAATAATTATCGGCAACTTCTAAAGCTACGTGGCGGTTTCCTAAATGATAAGCCGCCCGCATCAGTAGCAGCGGGCTTGAGGCCCGCGCTGTCAGCACGAGTTCGGGTTTTGCACTTACCAGTACCAAACAGCTACCGTCTTCCGACTGCAATAAATCTCGATCGCGCAATACTGTACCTCTGGGCAAACTCAGGTGCAGCCTTTCCCCCGTTTCTGTCTCGAATCGGTGGCGGCTGCGAGTGCGATCGTCGGCTGTCATCGGTAAAGTAAAGCTGACAACAGCATCGGGATTTGCTGGTAAATGTTTTGTGAATGTTAGCATTTTTCTATTCTATTCCTCAGAACCCTTCACTTTACATCGAGTTTTTGAGGAATATCTTTTTTATAGCCGAAGGAATAAGGAAGACCGAAATTGCAATTTTCAGCTCATGTTTCAGGAATTAAAAACGTTTTAATCGTCTTGGCGATCGCTATATCTCATTGCGATTTACAGCCAGTTGAAAAATATTCATCTCTCTGAACCGCTCCCGTTCTTGTCTTCATACCACATTTTTGTCATCTTGTCAAGCATTTTATCACAGACGATCGCCCTTTTTTCAAAAAATTTTGCATATCGTCTAGTAACTCGAACAATTTAAATCTCCAATATATTGTTGGGGGGAGGTAGCGCTTAGGCATCCTGCCTGCCCTTAACAAGCTTTTATGGAGAAGTCTAATAGAACGGGAGAGGAAGAAAGACTCAAACCCTCAAGCTTATTGATTGCCCGCTTGTTGCAGTCGCAGCAGTTCGGCTTGAATTCGCTGTTTGACTGCCGGGTCCGCTTGCTGGAGCAAAGTAAGCTGGTTGAAGCGACTAACTGTCAAACCATTGGTTTCGATAACTTTTTTAGCTTGTTGGCAGTAATTCACCGCGATGCCGCGAACACCTCCAGACAACCTATTAATTTGCTGAGTTTCGTTGCACACTACTCTGGGAACCGATCCCCCAGCCATTCCTTTAATTTCGTTATAAGCTTCCACCCGTCTGGGTTCTATTGCCAACACAGCACGAGCGTAGCTAGTAATTTCTTGGCTGCTAATTTCTTGAGCTTGGGCTGCCGATCCGAAAACGAAGTTTGGGGATTGTCCATACAAACCGGGCGCCCATCCGCTAGCTAAAGCTGCTGCAGAAATGGTGCCTGCAAACAGCGATTGTCGCAGCATCCGGTTTATGCCAAATTTAGAGGTGTTTAGTGAGGTGTTCATGGTCGTCGGTGATTGCTTACGTGTAGATAAAAATGACACAGCGCTTGGAGGCTCAATCTTTTTGAATAATGTGGTGGCTAAAAAGTTCCTGCCTAGGAGTGACTATTTTTAATTCCAGCAGGATGCTTTGGAAGTTGCTACGACGATCGACTTTTTAGCAAATTAGATAATTTGATTCATTCTAGCATCTGTGGGAAGTTGACAAAATTCAAACTTGAGATAGTAATTTTAATTACAGAGCGTTCCCGAATTCCCTCTGGCAATAATTCTCAAAGCGCAAATATTAAATAATTCTAAAAGTTATTGACAAATTACTCGCCTTAATTAGTCTAATCAAGGTACGCGCTAGCAAAGCTATCTTCCCGCCAGGGTTCCCGTTCCCCCGTAGGGGTTCCCCTAGGGTAGGGTAGGGAAGCGCCTGGAAGGCTAGGTCAATCGATTTTAGATTTTAGATTTTAGATTTTAGATTAAAGAATTGAAGCATTGACTTGCGCGAGATCAATTCGGGGGATCCTTTATCGGATACAGGTTTTTTATTTCTGGACGGATTCATCACGTGGCGGGTATCCTGGATGCGAGGGGGTCAAATTTAGCAGCAATCGCACTCCTCAATTGCGGCGATGATTTATCTAATGTTAAGCGATGGTGCATTTGTCGATCGACAAAATCCCCCACTGCTTTGGCTGCTGACGACGCCCAAGCCGGAACAAAAATCATGTTTTACTACCCGAAGATAGAGACAGCAACAGGGTACTAGACATTAAAATCTTGTTATCAAAATGCGCGCTAAGCTGTTAGTCATTTAAATTTATTGCCTCAACCCCTTGCAGTATGGGGTCTGACCCACAAATAGTGGAGTTTGAATGTCGAACAGCTTATCTGTTTTTGGCAGTCAACGCGCAGGCGTGGGATTCCAGTTCTCGCTTCCTCAAGTTTGGGGCTGTGAAAACTTGTCTGGGAGTTAGCCAGAAACCTGGTTTTTCTACGAAATAAAATCGTTACAGCCACCAGCAAAAGCAGACAAACCCGGAAAGCTGGAATTTTTGGGGCTCAGTTTGCTTGTCATCTCGATCGCAGATAGCGATTTTGTGCAAGCATTATCGTAGCAATTTAACAATTATTAATTACCCATTGCCCATGAAAAGTCAAAAAGAAATTTGGCGAGTTATTCTCGCAGTAGCTATCAGTATTGTAGGCGTGCTGCACTTTGCAGTACCCGCACCTTTTATCAGAATTGTGCCGCCCCAGCTTCCTTACCCGGAAGCATTGGTTTATATCAGCGGTTTTTTCGAGATTTTGGGCGGAATTGGGCTGTTAGTTCCTCCTGTCAGCAGGGCGGCGGCGTGGGGGTTAATTGCCTTGTTTATTGCCGTGTTTCCAGCTAATATCAATCAAGCCGTCAACAACATTCCGATAGAAGGGATTCCCCATAACCAATTACTGTATTGGTTCAGGCTGCCTTTTCAAGCTGTCTTCATTGCTTGGGCCTGGGTTTATACCCAACCAGACGAAGGTAAACCCCGGGCTTCTATAGTTCCAGATAGAACAGAAAACGCCCAATGAAGCAGTTCGACTACTCTGTGGATTTTAAAAACATCGACTTTCGACAGCACCCGGAACTTTATCGGGTAGGGAAAGGAGAACAGGGAGTGCTGTTGGTTGAACCCTACAAAGGAGAAATTCTGCCTTTCTGGAGATTTAAGACTCCTGAAATTGCCAGGGAGTCCAGCAGCAAAATTTACTCCTTGTTTTTAGAGTATCTCGATGCCGATGATTTTGTGGGAGCCGACATGGCCCGCAAGTTCTTGCAGATGGGGTACACTCGATCCCGTCGCTACGCTAACCACAAAAGCGGCCGAAAATACCAGCAAAACCCTCAAAAGCTGAAGTCTGTTGCAGAGCAAACCGCCGCTCGAAAAGATATTTTGCCGCTCGAAACAGATCCGGTGAAAGCCGAATCCGCCGCCATTTTTAAAGAGAAATGGATGCTGGCTAAAATCAATGAGAAATATCTCCAGCTTTTAGCCAGACATCGGCAGATGTACGAATCTTAGTTAGTCAACGCTGAGGATTGACATACAGTTACCAAGAAATTGGGTCTAAAGCCCCGTCATAAGCTTGACGGCTTTAATTAATTATCAACTTTTGTTAATTGTTTT
>NZ_JAUBUB010000139.1:0-11833 GCF_036705265.1 Microcoleus sp. B4-C2 | reverse complement strand
TGTGGGATGGGCGTCCCGCCCGTCCTTTTTGGAGGGGCGGGACGCCCATCCCACAAACTTGTGGAAGTTATTTAATTTTCATTCCTGAGAAAGGCTATACCAGATTTACCAACACAATTCGCATAATTAAAACCCCCCTTGAAAAAGGGGGGTTAACAGCCGAAAATCAGCTTGATTCTACTTACATCGAAGAACCCAAACCGGCATAAGCACCGTAGAAGAAAAGACTCACAATGGTGAGAACACCGAGGCCTGCAACAGTAGCTACCAGCCACAAAGGAATTCTGCCACTTTCACTAAACATAGCCATCACCTCACTAATTTACAGCTCAACAAATTCGATGGAACTATCGAAAGCCAACTCAGACACCAGTTAATTAAAGAAATAACTGGAGAACAAAATACCCAAAACAAAAATCAGTAACAAACCCAAATACAAAGAAGTCCGGTTTAACTCAACAGGCTGCTCGTTGGGATTAGGAACGCGCTCAGGCATTGTAAACTCCTATCGTTGAATAAATTGCATTGCTGCGATCGCGCCCAAAAAGAAAATTGTTGGGACACCTAAAGTATGAACTGCCAACCAGCGCACCGTAAAAATCGGATACGAAATTGGCTCATTATTGGGGGTTCTACTCGTCATTTTTCCAAATCCTTGTTAAATTACTTGGCAATGAACTGATCTACTTGTTTCTTAGCTTCAAAGCGATCCGAGATAATCGGCACTTCTTCCCGCTGCGGTGTGAAATATTGGTTAGGGCGAGGAGTTCCGAAAGCATCGTAAGCCAAACCCGTTTGCACAAACAGCCATCCAGCAATAAACAAAGCCGGAATGGTGATGCTGTGAATTACCCAATAACGGATACTTGTAATAATGTCCCCAAACGGACGTTCTCCAGTTGTACCAGCCATTTAGAATCCTCCTTTCAACAACAAATTGACAGACAATCTCTCTTACTATTCTACTATCAAGCAGCTTGCGCTGAACCTTGATATTTAAGTAGAGTACCGCTCGCGCCGATCACAAATCCGCGATCGGGGCCCATAAAGACAATCCTGTAAAAATTAGCCGGAACATCTTCAACTTCGCGGTCTTTTAGCCAAGTTTTCCCGCCGTCCAAACTGCACAGCAAATTGCCGCCGCCGCCGGCTACCCAAACTTCATTATCAGTCCGGTAAGCCATGTCCAGCAAACCCCAACTCGCCTTGCGATCGGGAAAAAACGGTTTTCCCCAACCTTCAGGATTGGACGGGTCACTAAACTGAATCTGACCGCCGCGGGCGAGCATCCACAAACGCCCATCCTTGGTAAAGCCCATATTTTGCAGGCGGCGAGAACTATTGCGGTTGTGAGGTTCCCAAGCTTCTTGTCCGGGCTTCCACACCGAGTAGAAATTTCCTTTCGAGGAAACCGCAACATACTGCCCGTCTTCAGAACGGTTGATATTGCGAACTACCCCAAAAGAATCCTGCACGACAGCTTTCCAATTTTTGCCGCCGTCCGAAGTCCGGTAAATCGCCCCGACATCGGTCGTCATCTCGGCGGAATTCGGGCCCAAAGCTGCGATCGTACTCGGAGAACCCGGCAACTGAGAGCTCAAAGCAATCCGCGTCCAAGACTTGCCTTCATCGTTCGTGTGGAGCAAAACAGAAGGCTGGCCGACAATCCAGCCTTCGGAACCGGAAAAACTCACCGACGCAAAACGCGACCTCGGATCGTCGATATCCAGTCCTACAGACTTCCAGCTAGTGCCGCCGTCCATCGTTTCGAGCAGAGTCGCCTCAGAACCAACAACCCAGCCGTGCTGAGGATTGCCCGTAAAGGCAATATCCTGCAAATTAGCTTCCGTCGGCAAGGAAATCACTTGCCAGGGGTTGTAACTCACAGCACCGATGGTGCTGCAACTCGTACAGATGAGCGCAGCCGCCAATAACATTACAATTCGTTGCCAAAATCTCACAATCGTCTTACTGCAAACCATACATACTAAGTAAAAACAAGAAACCAACGACCAAGCCGCCAAAAATCAGCAAACTTTTCTGACCTTCGGTCATGCCGTTGACACCGACACCGTAGCGCTGATTTGCCTTAAATCCCGATACCCCTTCCATCTGACCGAGATTTTGAAACATCGACTTACGCGCCCCGCAAACGGGACACACCCAAGTCGGGGTCACATCTGTAAAAGCAGTGCCAGGGGCAATTGCATTTTTAGGATCGCCCTTTTTAGGATTGTAGACGTAGCCGCAGGCTCGGCACTCGTGCCGATCGAGGGTATTAGTCTCCGTGGCTCGATCGCTCATAAATCCAAAATTATGGGTCAGCTAATCGTGAAGTACCTCAACTAAACTTCGTTCGAGTTGGGGCTTCCAACTAAAACTCATATGAGGACGGTCTTATTCGTCTTCGAGGTTTCCCGTCTCAACCGCCGATGCCACGTTAGGGACACCACTTGGGTGTTCGACACTTAAGTCGAGGATGGTCTTACTTAGCGTCCACAGGCAGCCGCCCGTCTTCCACAGGCAGTTACAATATTAAAATATACATTAAAAATTATTGCAGAAGATGGATGATTAATCTCAACCAACTCGTAATTTCAGTTACCCAAAATCTATATAATGTAAAGATCGAGTTACAAACCCTTTCACCTAGGCAGTAATTATTCATCGTGTTTGCACTCAGCGGCTACGAGTATTTCTTAGGCTTCCTGTTAATTTCCAGCCTAGTCCCTATCCTCGCCCTCACGGCGTCTAAGGTTCTGCGGCCCAAAAGTCGTCCCTACGACCGACGCACTACCTACGAATCCGGCGTCGAGCCGATCGGCGGAGCCTGGATTCAGTTCAACATCAGATATTATATGTTCGCCCTGGTCTTCGTCATCTTCGACGTAGAGACCGTCTTCCTCTATCCTTGGGCGGTTGCTTTCAACCAGCTAGGACTGTTGGCTTTCATCGAAGCCTTGTTTTTTATCACGATCCTCGTTATTGCTCTTGTCTATGCATGGCGCAAAGGAGCCTTGGAATGGTCTTAAGTTCTGACAAATCACAAAAACCTCTAATTGTCAACCCCGCTATTCGCCCTGAAGTCACATCCGAATTATCAGAGAACGTCATCCTAACTACGGTTGATGACCTCTACAATTGGGCGAGACTTTCGAGCCTGTGGCCCCTGCTTTACGGTACCGCTTGCTGCTTCATCGAATTTGCAGCTTTGATCGGATCGCGCTTCGACTTCGACAGATTCGGCTTAGTACCGCGATCGAGTCCGCGACAAGCCGACTTGCTAATCACGGCCGGCACAATTACCATGAAGTACGCCCCCATCTTGGTGCGGCTGTACGAACAAATGCCGGAACCCAAATACGTCATCGCGATGGGCGCCTGCACCATCACCGGCGGAATGTTCAGCGTAGACTCCCCCACAGCAGTCAGAGGCGTTGACAAACTGATTCCCGTAGACGTGTACATCCCAGGCTGTCCCCCCCGCCCAGAAGCGATTATTGACGCAATTATTAAACTGCGGAAAAAAATCGCCAACGATTCGATGCAAGAACGCGGCAACTTGCTCCCCACCCACCGCTACTACACCAGACCCCACAAGATGAAAGTAGTAGACGACATCTTGGATGGCAAATATTTGTCAGTTCCTGGCCGGATGGCGCCGCCGAAAGAATTGACCGAAGCAATGGGAATGCCAGTACCACCGGCTTTGCTTGCAGGACAAAAACAGGAGGTAAACCGTGGCTGAGACAGAAACCTCAATTGTTGAAGCCGGGAAGGTTTCCCAGTGGTTGACTCAGAATGGCTTTGAACACGAAGCTTTAGCGGCCGATAATTTGGGCGTGGAGATATTAAAGGTCGATCGAGACTTCTTAATTCCGATGTCAACAGCACTGTATGCCTACGGGTTTAATTATATGCAGTGCCAGTGCGCCTACGACCAAGGGCCGGGAGAAGATTTAGTCAGCGTCTACCACTTGGCTAAGCTGACAGATAATGCTTCCCATCCCGAAGAAGTCCGCGTCAAAGTATTCATTCCCCGCGAAGATCCCAGAGTGCCATCAGTCTACTGGATTTGGAAAGCAGCCGACTTTCAAGAGCGTGAATCCTACGATATGTACGGCATTGTCTACGAAGGACATCCGAATCTGAAACGGATTTTGATGAACGAAGATTGGGTAGGCTGGCCGCTGCGGAAAGATTACATTTCCCCTGATTTCTACGAATTGCAAGACGCTTATTAAGGGAGTTTTGCGAGGGCGGGTTTGAGCATAAAATTGGACTTTTGGGGTCAAGTTTTATGCTAAACCCGCCCTCGGTTTTTTTAGTCTATTGCTGTAGGGCGATGTTTTGTGATATTCTTAGTCTAAAAATTCTAATACCTCCGCATGACCTCAAACCCAAGTCGCAGACTCATTGATGATATCGAAGCTCTCTTGGCGACAAGCGCAAAGCTATTTGCGTCAGAAGGTTCCGTGCGTGAGGTGGCTCTCCTAGCAAATGCAGAGTATAGTCTCAACTTGTGTGAGGAACAATACGGCCAAAACACTTACCACCTCTATCTTCAAGTTCCTGATTGCCTTTACTCGCAAAATTCTGACGATATTGAAGGATGTGAAAATCTAATTCTGGAGAAGGCAAGAATACTTCTCAAACCATACCCAGATGATTATTTAGCTTCTTTGAGTATTAGTCCAATTCTGAGCGCAGGTGAGGGGTGGCGCCAAAAAGCAAACAATTGGGTCACAGGTAAAGGTGTCAATAATCAAGGTCGTGTTAGGTCTGATAATATACCTTCGAGAACAGTAGACGGGCTTTTCTTTCGTTCTGAGAACGAAGTGCTTTTTTACAAAGCTCTTAAATTACTTGGGGTACCCTTTGCTCCATTACCCGTTTTCATTAGAGGTGGTGAAAAATACAAAAGAATTGAACCAGATTTTGTCATTGTTAAAAACGGTGTTTTACTGGTTGTAGAAGTAGATGGTGATACTGTACACAACGAAACACCAGCAGAAGCACATGAGAGGACAACTATGCTTGCCTATGAGGGAGTCCATATTGAGCGAATCCGAGCCTCAGAGTGCCAAACCCAAGAGCAGGCAGTTGCCTGTGCAAAGAGAATGTTGCAGGTTCTTGAAAAGATTAAATCTTCAAGGTAGATGACGTTGAGTCCGAAAGATTATCTGCATCCGGTGAGCTTGGCCGTTAAAGCGATCGCCGATTTCAAGATAAACTGAGGGCTGCTTATTCGTATCAGCTTTTCTATGCTCATTCCAAATGCAGAGAATGCAGTTATTGATATTCGTAAACTTCGTGACTACTGCCTCAATCCAGAACACGACGATGGTAAACACAAAGCGCGACTTTTTTCGTCAATTCTTGGGATGACGCCTGACAATGCTGAGGAATTGCGCCAAATTTTGGTTGAAGTTATTCAAACTCACGAAGCTCAGTTAGGGAGGCGGGATGGGTTCGGGCAACGCTACACCCTAGATTTCACGATTGAATGGCAAAATAGAAGTGCAACCCTTCGGAGTGGCTGGATTATTGAGCATGATTCCGAGATTCCGAGATTAACAACCTGCTATCCTCTGTAATGTCTGGAGGTAATAAGAGTGGCAAAAAATACAATTAAATTACTAGATGTCGTTGCCTTGACAGTTGACATTCCTGAATACAATCTGTGGCGCGGACAAGTAGGGACTGTGGTTGAACTGTTGGCTGATGGTGCAGCGTTTGAAGTTGAATTTAGCGATCGCAACGGACGCACTTATGAATCTGTTGGGCTGTATCCAGAGCAAATCATGGTGTTGTATTTTGAGCCAGCATCACCTGATATCAAACCCGAAATGGTTACAGCATGAGGGGCACAAAAACTTACGGGCTTTATAAAAAAATCGCAGTTTATAAGTCTAACCGATGAGTTCCAACGATCGCCAAACAAAACTAGAATATGGGGATTTTCAGACACCGGTGGAATTAGCCGAGATGGTGTGTCGGAAATTGATAGAACTTGATGTTAACCCCAAAGTCATCATTGAGCCAACTTGCGGGATAGGTAATTTCATTAAAGCTGCTGCAAATTCGTTTCCATCCGCCAGCAAGATTATCGGGGTTGAAATTAATCAAAGTTATTTAATAGAATTAAAAGCTAAGCATGAATTATTACAGTATGAAAGATGTGAGGTTAAGCACGGAGATTTTTTTGATTTTGACTGGACATCATTAATCAACCAATTTAATCATAGGGTGCTGGTACTTGGCAACTTTCCTTGGGTAACAAACTCACAACAAGGCACTATTGGCAGTGAAAACTTGCCGAAAAAAAGTAATTTTCAAAAGCACACTGGCTTAGATGCACTAACAGGTAAAAGTAACTTCGATATCTCAGAATGGATGCTGATCCATGCGATACAATGGTTGCAAAATCGTGACGCCACTCTGGCAATGCTTTGCAAGACTTCCGTGGCGAGAAAGTTATTGAGTTACATTCATTCAAAAAAACTTAATCTCGCTAGCTGTGCAACTTACAAAATAGATGCTAAAAAATATTTTGATGCAAATGTTGATGCTTGTCTGTTATTCTGCAAGTTTGACTTAAGTTCACAAAACTACTTCTGCGATGTATTTAGCAGTTTAGAAAGTTCAGACTGTCACCGAATAGGATATCACAACAAGGTTCTGGTTAAGGATATAGATGCTTTTAGTAAATTGGGTAATTTATATGCGGTGAATTCAGGGGCAAAATGGCGATCGGGCGTCAAACATGACTGCTCGAATGTGATGGAGTTTCGGAAAATTGATAATTTGTTTGTCAATGGATTTGGGGCAACTGTCGAGCTTGAGGAAACTTATCTATTTCCGCTACTTAAAGGATCTGATGTTGCTCAAAATCGCATTAATGCTACGGATCGATATATCCTAGTTACTCAAAAATTCATTGGTGAATCAACCGCAAATATCAAAACTATAGCTCCTAAAACCGGATGTTATCTAGAGAAGTGCGGGCAATATCTAGATAATCGCAAAAGCAAAATTTACCAAAATAACCCTCGCTTTTCGATTTTTGGAGTAGGCGATTATAGCTTCCAACCTTGGAAAATTGCGATTTGCGGGCTTTATAAAAAATTGGATTTTAGGTTAATCGGTGAAATCGCTAATAAACCTGCAATCTTCGATGATACTGTTTACTTTCTCAGCTTTGACAGCGAGAGAGTTGCACGTCAAACTTTTGAGCTTTTGAATTCACCGACAGCAATTAACTTTTATTCAGCACTTGTATTTTGGGATGAAAAGCGCCCGATTAAATCCAGCATTTTAAATTGTCTGAATCTAGCAAGGCTGGCAGAGTTGGAATTTGTAACCGCTGATGCACGCAGATAAACGCAGATGGATACAGCTAAATATTGACTTTTTCTGGGATAATTTAGGCTGCTATTTTTGAGAGAATACGTAAAAAATCGTGATCTCCTTCCAAATTCCTGATTCGGTTTCTAATAGGGTAAGGTGCGTCGCCATCTACAATCTGCAAGTTCCATTGAAAATCTCACATATCCGCACCCTACAGATTAGAGACTGGCGTAAGCCCTATGATAGCGCTGATTAACAACCTGCTATCCTCTGTACTGTCTGGAGGTAATAAGAGTGGCAAAGAATACAATTAAATTACTAGATGTCGTTGCCTTAACCGTTGACATTCCTGAATACAATCTGTGGCGCGGACAAGTAGGGACTGTGGTTGAACTGTTGGCTGATGGTGCAGCGTTTGAGGTGGAATTTAGCGATCGCAACGGACGCACTTATGAATCTGTCGGGTTGCATCCAGAGCAAATCATGGTGTTGTATTTTGAGCCAGCATCACCTGATATCAAACCCGAAATGGTTACAGCATAAGCGGCACAACTACTTGCGGACTTTATAACAAATTGGAGTTAGAGAAAAAAACTAATATCAACCAGGAAGCAATCGGCTAGTTTTCTGGCTTCATCTATTTCGATCGCACTTTCAGCGACAATAATTTTCTCAACCTCTGTTTCCGTTTAAGCAGGTGCAGTTTGATCGGGTGCGTTTTGGGCGGATGTACCCGGTGGGTTATTGCCGTAAAACAGCCGTCCCCAGCCGGTTTTCGGACCATCTGCCGTCCAGCGACAGGTCAATTCCTGGCGAGAATAGGTCAATCCGCCGCCATCTTCAGAAACGTAGCCGTCCAACAAGTTGCCGAACGGATCGTTGATAATGTAATCGCCGTCTGCGTTGCGACCGATCGCCACAATCATATGCCCGCCTGTAGGCGCCGACGGCGGCCCGTGATGCAGAATAGCAAGGACAGCAGGCAGTCCACTGGCTAGCGATTTATCCAGATCGTCAAAATCGAGATTAGTATTCCAGGTCGATTGAATTCTCAGTTCTTCCAGCGCCTGAGTTTGGGCGCTATGGTCGATCGTCTCGCCATACTTAATCACGTACTGGAAGTAGTCCTCATCCCCGGAAATGTTTGCACCCAGGAACTTAGCCACCATCGCACAACTGGAGGTATTGCAAGTTCCGTAGGGTTGCTCCATATTGTCTCGTTGGGAGAAAAAGGGAACGGGGAGTTGAATTGCGCCGTTGCTTGCCGCCGGGGCAGAGGGAGCCGGGGCGGGGGGAGCCGGGGGAGCAGTGGGCGCGGGGGGAGGAGCGCTCATCATCGGACTTGGGGCGGAGGCCGTTGCACCCATCATCGGTGCTGGAGCAGCAGGGGTCGCCATCATCGGACTTGGGGCGGAGGCCGTTGCACCCATCATCGGTGCTGGCGCTGCAGGGGTCGCCATGAGATTGGCGGCACTAGACCCGATATTGCCGACGATCGCGACATCGGGTGCGCTGACAAACCAGACGTGGCGGTTTTCAGGGCCGAGTCCGCGATCGATCGCCACTTGCAGGTGATTGTTCTCAGCTTGAGCATAGGACATCAAGCCAAAGCTGTTGCCGCCACAGACCCAAATCTTAAAATTATCGGGCCACAATGATGAATGTTGGGGACTGAGCTTGAATTCGGTATTCTGGCGAACTTGGAGAATGCCCGCAGCCCCTGGGACAGGAAAGGCGGGGGCCGGAGTCCCCCAAAGCTGTTGCTGTTGCTGTTGGGGGGGGCCGACGGGTTCGGGTCGATCGAACAGGGTTTTATCGGTGGCGACAGTGTTGGCTGTATTAATAATTTGCTGGATTTGCTCGTTTTCTTTGGCTTGCGGCTGCAACGTCGCGATGTAGTTTTGTACGTCGTTCTTGATGATACTTTCGACCCGGCCCGCAAAGTTCGCATAGCCGTCGATATGGTCGCCCAGGTTGTCGTAGGGACCACTCAATTGCACGTACTGCCAGCCTTCTGCCTTGAGGTCTTCTGCCATTTTGCGATAATCTCGCCAGCGATCGCCATAGCGATGAAACTCATCTAGCGCCGCAGTGACGGCAATCACCTGACTTAAGAAAAAGGGGACGTAACGAAACCAATCGCGAAAGTATTTATTCTCGTTAGACAGTTGCATATTAATCCCCACCAGAGCAGGCAGCAGCACCCCGCTAATAATCGTCGTCAGACGCAATCGGTAGTGCATCCGGCGGCACTGATCCGCTTTTTTATCCGCCCACACTACCTGATCGATCCAGCGTTGTTTGAGCGACTGTTTGTAGAGGTTGGGGAGTTTCAACTGTTCGACTAAGCTTCCCAACTCTTCGCGCAGGTATTGTTCGTAGGTCTTTTTCTTAGCCATCGGGATGTCCTGTTAGAGGGTTGATTAACAGTAAGACTTTTTCTGACATTTGCTAACAATCACTTACATTTGCCTTCTTGTCTTTATGTCATATAGAATGAATTTAGCCACTCAGATGTAGGTAAAAAACCTTGGTAGTACGCAACCGCTATATAAATAAGTTGCCTCTACATTATCAAAGCAAATAATCAGATTGGCTAATAGCTGTAAGCGATAACCAAGCTGAAGGCAAGAATATAAGTGCTTGTAGAAAATTCTACGGGCATCGGTTGATACGCCTTTGTTGAGATATGATCTCAACTTATGTATTTGTTAGCAAATGTTAGCAAAAAAGTATCGGTACATCTGAGGTTGATTAACAGCATTCAGTCCCGGATTTCGGATACTCAATCGAGTCAGCATGATTAACTCTCAACCTAGGGGCGCACGGCCGTGCGCCCCTAGTTTCAACTTTCAACTTTTAAGTTTTCAGGCGGTAAATGGTACTCTGTCCACCGTAGTAGCCGTCAAAATCCGTATCGCTTTCCCACACAAAGCAAGCTTTAGAGGATGAGTTGGAGAGGACTCGACTGCAACCATCGGTCAGTCCAATCCCAATGTGTGCTTCTCCATCCGCAACCACCAAATCGCCCGCTTTCGCCGATTCTCTCGACACCAGTTGTGCTCGCCCTTGTTTGAGCGCGTCCAAGACTGGGGAAACGTAATTGGGATTGCCGCCAAGGGGTATCAGGCCTGCATCCTGTATGACTTTGTTGACCGTCCAGGCGGAGGCGTTGTTGCCGCCATCAGGGCCGTCGGCCGTAGACATTCCCTGCAGTTTGAGGGTGGAGGCGAGGATGCGAGCATTCAGGTCGGCGATCGCGGTTTGCTGCACCGCAGCGCTGGCAGAGGGGGCTGCTGCAAACGCGGCAGCCGGCTGGGCAAAAGCCATTTGCGTCGGTGCCGGTGGAGGCGCAAACGCGACCTCCGGCTGGGCCACAGTCGGCTGAGGCATTGGCGCACTCGGTGCGGGTGGAGGTGCAAAAACTGCGGGAGGTTGGGCGAACGCGGTTTGCGGCATCGGGGTATTCTGAGGGGGGACTGGTGCGATCGAGGGTTGCCCTGGAGCGTTGAACGCCGCAGGTTGCGCTGGGATTCCCATTGCTCCAAAGCCATTGTGAGGCGGGTTGGCAGCCCCGGAAGGCGGCTGTTGAGGCCCAGGAGTGGGCTTTGCAAACAAGGTTTTATCGGTGGAAACCTTCTCGACGGTTTTCAGGATTTGCTTGATTTGCTCTTGCTCCTTAGCCTGTTTTTGCTGCAACGCCGTGATATAGTTTTGTACGTCATTCTTAATCAAGCTTTCGACCCGACCTGCAAACAGGGTATAGACATCTTGGTGGGTTGTAGGTTGGTTGTTCTGGGTCCGGGGTTTGAGGGCTTTCGAGTCTTCGACGCTGACTTCGGACATCAGACTGGGCGACAGGGGAGGCAGACTATCGTCTTCTTCGTGGGTTTTGTAGCGATAGGGGCCGCTCAATTGCAGGTATTGCCAGCCTTCTGATTTGAGGTCTTCGGCTAGTTGTCGGTAGTCGCGCCAGCGATCGCCAAATCGCAAAAATTCTTCCGTTGCCGCACTGACTGCGATAATTTGGCTCAAGACAAACGGGACGTAAGAAAACCAAATGCGAAAGTATCCCTTATCTTTGTCCTGTGGAGTGCCCAGTTGAAAGTTAATTGCAACTAGGGCCGGCAACAGTACACCACCGACGATCGTCGTCAGGCGCAAGCGATAGTGCCAGCGACGGCATTGTTCGGCTTTCTTATCCGCCCAAACCAATTGATCGAGCCAGCGACTTTTGAGCGACTGTTTGCAAAGATCGGTTAGCTCCAGTTGCTCGACCATATCGGTCATTTCTTGGCGCAGGTAGTCGTAATACGAGGTCTTTTTCGCCATGTGGACTTCTGTTTGCATGCACTATATTGTTTAGATCCGCATCGTGGCTGCGAAATCTGAGTTGTTCACCCCCTTTATACCAATTTTATATGAAGTTGCATAGAATAAAGATAGTGTTTAGAGGGCATCAGTGATGACACGCCAACTGATT
>NZ_JAUBUB010000138.1:0-12224 GCF_036705265.1 Microcoleus sp. B4-C2 | reverse complement strand
GAAATCAGTTCACTATCTTCTTACACTTTCATTCTTGAAGCTTTATTCTATGCAGCTTCATATTAAATTGGTATAACAAAGTTCGCGGCGAGTTGGTTTGGGATAGTGTCGCGAGTGGGAGCAAGCCGGGGACGGACAGCAGTAAAGCGGGGTCTTGTTCCCAGAGGCGAATAACTCGATATCCGTGTCGGGTGTTCGTGTCTGTGTACTCGGATACAAAAACTTGTTCTGAGGCTGTTTGCTGCAAAAAGATTACTACTTGATTGATGGAACAGGAGTATTGCCGTTTGAGCCTGACGTAGTAGTCTAGCATCCTGAAGGCGATCGGCGGGTCGGAGTAGGGTCTGGTTTCAAATTCCAGATGCAGGATTTGGTTATCCGTTTGCAGGAAAACGAGAGAATCGGCTCGGATGGGTTCTTGAATTAGTTCGGTTTTGAGTACCTGAACGCTGGTGGGCTCGTCAATTGGTAGCAGCCAGCTTACGAAGGCGGCGGGGAATTTTTCTGCTAGATATTTGCAGGTGTTGTCGTAGGCCAAGGAAGTTGGGTTGTGAGAGGGGTTATTTAGAAGAGTTTAACTCTATGGGCATCTACCTGAGAGGAGATTTTTGGGCAATTTGGGGAAAGTCATTACTTTTTCTCACTTTTTCTCACTTTTTCTCACTGACAAAGCTGAACTTGACTCCTTAAAATACTCAAATGCCAGCAGATGGCTCGCGTTTATGTTTACAAATTACCCTAATAGAGGAGTTGACAAAAGTGAGTTTACCATACAACCTTGTCGAGGCAATTCGGAATATTATGGCTGCTTTGGCTTTGGCTCAAGGAATCTTATCGCCATCACAGGTTTCTGATATTCCCAACTCGACAATAATAGCTCAATTTGAAGAGCAAATCGGAATAGCAGACCAGGAAGAAAGAGAGGAAGTAGAAAGGGAACTAAAAAAAGTAAAATCCAATCAATCGACCATGCTAGAGATAGCCAAAGAAACAGGATACGGTAGCGGTGATTATGGCGGATAAATCAATTTTAATTGATTTTTACCAGTAGAAACAACCATAAGGGGGATTGAGTTACAATCCCCCGCTACACTTACCAAAGGATAACTATCAATGTGGATTTTAATTTTAATTGTGATGGCTGTAGTTGTCTACTTCGTGATGTCACAGGCATCAAGCAGCAATCAAGCTAGTAAGGCATCAAGTAGGACTAAAGCCAGTCAAGTTGATTATTCAAGTCTTCAAGTTGATTATTCAAATCTTGAAGTATCACTTGAGAGCAGCATCTCTACTAGCTATAGCTACACACGCCTTCGTGACCTACTAGCAGAAGGCAAATGGAGAGAAGCTGATGAAGAAACAGGTAGGGTGATGCTGAGCGTAGGAAGTCTAGCAGTAGAGAGAAAAATCCAAGCGGGAGAATATAAGTATGGTCTAGTGCCGGATTATAACCGTCTCATTGGCGGAATGGCAGACTACTTCCCTTGTGCCGATCTTTCTACTATTGATCGACTTTGGCTTAAATATAGCAACGGTCGCTTTGGATTTAGTGTACAAAAACGAATTATATCAGAACAAGGAGAGGATGTACTATCCATGATTTCTGGTAAGAAACGTGGAAGAAAAAAATATTTTCTTGACGAGATAAATGAGGAAATTGAATTAAGAAAAGTCTGCTATAGTCGCATAGGATGGTACGATCCTAACAACGTGGGTCAATATACAAAAAAATATAACGATCTTACTTTTGCAATCCAGGCTCCCTATGGACATCTTCCCACAGGTAATTACTGGCGGGAAGGACGTGGTGGGTCATGGAAAAATGAACCGGTGAACGACAGTGCCCTACTAGACATCTTGAATAGGCTTTCAAGTTGCGGTATTGCTCTGTAGTCAAAATCCCAGTCACATAAACTTGTTTACACACTTGTATAGAACATGGGATTCAGTGACGATCGCCCTTTCACTCCTAAAAGCGATCGCACCTCATCACCCTCACCTTTCTACAACCTTCTCCGATCGCCTGCTTTAAAGGTTTTTGAAGCGCGATCGCCCAAATCATCCCCAATGCGATCGCTCACGCTTGGGAAGTCGGGAGTCTGCAAGCATTAGAAGAAGTAGAAAGTGCGATTAACCTTTTTTACTCCACCACACAAATAGAGTTTTACAATAGCATTCAACAAGCAATTTGAAGCGTCCTAGGTTCAGGGATAGATTCACCTTCCGCTTCCCAAGCTTCCAAATACATTTCAATCACTTCTTCGCCCTTATGAATTGCTTCCTCACGAGTTTGACCGTGAGTGCAAGGCATCACCACGCGATCGCCAAACTCTGGAATCGTGACTAAGAAAAGCCGATCTTCATCAGACCATTGAACAATCATACTGTATCGACTCATAAATCCTCGCCCTTCCTTAACTCATTCAGCTCACTTAATAACTGTGCTAACTGCTTTTCTAGGTAGAGTGCCACATCATCTCCATCTTTGCCGGGAATTGTCAGCGTTTTTCTGAGCATTGGATGTCGCCAACGCTCGTGGCTACCTTTGCCGCGCTTGGGTAGATAAACAAAACCTTCACGCGCAATCTGAACTTTCAACTCTCTAATTTTCCTTGGCATGGATTTTGTCTACTGCTCTACTCTATTTTATCACTTTTTTTCGACTCCTCCAAATACGATCGCACCTTCTCACGCTCACATTTCTATAACCTTCTCCCATCGCCTGCTTAGCTTCAACTTTGGGCTGTAGTTCCGGGTGTTTGCGGATGAGGGCTTTGTAGGCACGTTTAAATGATTGAGCAAAGGTGATAAGTTTCAACGGTTTAGCTCCGCGATCGCTTCATTAACTGTACCTCGAAACACCTTTCCAGATTGATAGTCTTGTTTTCCTTGTGCAATGTTAGCAGCAATTTCGGTGCGACGGCGATCGCTAAGTCTCCGGTGCATGATGACAAGTAAAGCAGTTTGTTCGTCTATGGACAAGGTTTCGATCTCGTCTAAAATACTGTCAAATGTTGAGGTTTGCATGGTGAGTTAGGTTTTGTGGCGATGAGGGCTGTCTTATTTTACTCAGGTTTAATAGAATTTGCTGAAGGCGATCGCACCTCCGATCGCCTGCTTTAAAGGTTTTTGAAGTCCGTGAGATAATAAATGTCTCTTGCTGGCACGATCGCTCTCTTTTGCGATCGAGGTTGACACTGACTATTATTTATAATGTGCAGAAGTCTCAACCATTATTCGAGAAATTCAATCTGAAACAACACGATCGCCCGTTAGCGTTAGCGAAGCGATCCGAAGGAAAGCCCTCGAAGAGGATCGCCCCATCCAAATAGTCCTGAACCCACATCGAGGCCAGAAACCGGGTTTCTTCCTATATCTCTAGCCCAGAATCTGCGATTTTTCATAGAAACCCGGTTTCTTCCCGTAACTCCTACCAAATCAAAATCTGGCAATACCCTAAATATAATTAAAATTTGTTAAGATTAACTCGACCTCAGCGCCGGCATCCCATCCGCCGCTAAACCAGCCCTTCCCCAGTCCCCACAACAATGCTGCGACTCGAACACATCAGTAAAATTTACCCCACAGGCGTCGTACTCAAAGATGTCACCTGGGAAGTCAAACCAGGCGATCGCATCGGCTTAGTAGGCGTTAACGGTGCCGGCAAATCCACCCAACTCAAAATCATCGCCGGCGAAATCGAACCCACCGCAGGCGAAGTCATTCGCCCCGCCAGCCTCCACATCGCCTACCTCTCCCAAGAATTTGAAGTAGATCCGACTCGCACCGTCAGAGAAGAATTTTGGCGCGCCTTCAGCGAAGCCAACGAAGTCCACGAATCCCTGATGCAAGTCCATCGAGACTTGGAAAACTCCTCTCCAGAAAATCTCGACGAACTGATCCACAAAATGGATCGGCTGCAACGGCAATTTGAAGGCTTAAACGGCTACGGTTTAGAAGCCCAAATCGAGAAAATTCTGCCCGAAATCGGATTTGAACCCGAAGATGGCGATCGATTAGTCAGCGCCTTCAGCGGTGGCTGGCAAATGCGGATGAGTTTAGGCAAAATTCTCCTGCAAAAACCCGACATTCTGCTACTAGACGAACCTACCAACCACCTCGACTTAGAAACGATCGAATGGCTGGAAGTTTACCTGAAAGGGCTGACAACCCCGATGGTAATCGTATCCCATGACCGCGAATTTCTCGATCGGCTCTGCACCCAAATCGTCGAAACCGAACGCGGTGTTTCCAGCACCTACCTCGGCAACTACTCCTCCTACCTGCTGCAAAAAGCAGAAGCCAGAGAAGCCCAACTCAGCGCCTACGAAAGCCAGCAAAAAGAACTCGAAAAACAGCAAGCTTTCGTTGAAAAATTCCGCGCCAGCGCCACTCGCAGCACCCAAGCCAAAAGCCGCGAGAAACAGTTAGACAAAATCGAACGCATCGAAGCCCCCACCGGCGGATTAAAAACTTTGCATTTCCGCTTTCCCCCCGCACCCCGCAGCGGCCGCGAAGTAGCAATAATTGAAGATTTGGTGCACACCTACGGCGAAAAAATTCTATTCTTGGGAGCAGACTTATTAATTGAAAGGGGCGATCGTATAGCCTTTCTCGGCCCCAACGGCGCGGGCAAATCCACCCTGCTGCGACTGATTATGGGTTTAGAAAAGCCTTCTGAAGGTACAGTCAAATTGGGAGGTCACAACGTCATCCCCGGTTACTTTGAACAGAATCAAGCCGAAGCCTTAGATTTGAATAAAAGCGTGATCGAAACCATTCACGACGAAGTACCCGACTGGAAAAATGAAGAAGTTCGGACTTTGTTGGGCCGTTTCTTATTTACGGGCGAAACAGTATTCAAACAAGTTGGCGCTTTAAGCGGCGGCGAAAAAGCCCGCTTAGCTTTGGCAAAAATGCTGTTGACTCCCGTGAATTTGCTGATTTTGGACGAACCGACAAATCACCTCGACATTCCGGCGAAAGAGATGATGGAAGAGGCGATTCAGAATTATGACGGTACGGTAATTATCGTTTCGCACGATCGCTATTTCATCTCCCAAGTCGCCAACAAAATAGTCGAAATCCGGGACGGAGACTTTCGCCCTTATTTGGGAGATTATCACTACTATCTCGATAAAATAGCTGAAGAAAAAGAGCTAGCCAAGTTAGCCAAACTTGAAGCAGAAAAAGCAGCTAAAAAAGCAGAAAAAGAAGCGAAGAAAAAAGCTGCTGCTAAGCAAAAATAAACTTGCATCCCACGCAGATAAACCTTAAATCCGCGTTTATCTGCGTGCATCTGCGGTTTAAAAAGCATCTGATTCTTAACTAACCCAAAATTCGACTAATCATCTGATTCGCCTGGGACTCGTAACTCCCACCAAACAAATTAAAATGATTTAAAATGTGATAGAGATTATAAAGAGTTTTGCGTTCTTCATACCCTGAATCCAAAGGCCAAACCTGATTATATCCCCGGTAAAACTGCCCCGGAAATCCACCAAATAGCTCAGTCATCGCAATATCAACTTCTCTATCTCCCAAATATGCCGCCGGGTCAAAAATTACCGGTTCCCCCGCAGATGTCACCCCCGCATTTCCCCCCCACAAATCCCCGTGAACTAGCGAGGGTTGAGGTTCATAACCAGATAACAATTCAGGAATCATCTGTAATAAACGTTCCCCTTGCGGAAAATGACCACCCCGACGGCTAGCCAATTTTAATTGATAACCAATCCGATGTTCGGCCCAAAATTCTGCCCAATTTGCCGTCCAATTATTAATTTGTATAGTTGAGCCGATCGTATTATTAATATCCCACCCAAAACCACCCCTGAGCAAGCCCGAATTAGGCTCTTCTCCACCCCTTAGCAAGGTAGAATTAGGATCTTCTCCCCCCCTTAGCAAGGGGGGGTTGGGGGGGGTGTATTTGTTGTGCATTTCGGCGAGTTTTCGCCCCATTTCTTCCCAAGCTCGATCGCCCCCGCGACTTCCCAAATCCAGCCATTCCAGCACAATATAAGCTGAATTCCCCTCAGTTCCCCAGCAAATCGGCTCAGGTACTCGAATCGTCTGGGTTTGCAGCAAATGCTGCAAACCCAGCGCCTCAGCTTCAAACATCGCGACTTGGGAAGCTTGATTGATTTTCGCGAAGTAAGTGCGGGAACTGCTGCTGATAGAATAGCCTTGATTGATGCAGCCACCGCTGACGGAATGGCGATTGTCGATCGAAAATGTTTCTCCCGTTGTTTCACAGATGTGCGCGGCAATTTTCTCCCACATAGCATGAAATCGTGTTGAGGGTTGAGGGCGATCGAAATTACTTTAACAGGTATAGCAAATTAACTGGAGTTTAGACTAAAAAAGAGAGAACGGTGGCTTTCAGCAGGACTTGAGCCACCGCGCCGGGAGAGAATGAGGGTGAAAAATAAAACCTATCCACTCCCTCAATGAACAGTGAACGATTAAAGGACTTTCGTCAAGCAGCATACGAATTATTGGTGCGAGCGAAAGATGCCACATTCGAGCTCATGGATGCAGTAATGACAACAAGGAATGCGGCTTGTTTGGCGGAATTTTCGCTCAATCCATTATTCAATCGTCAATGCAAGAGCGTCTACGAAGCGTTACAAGACTGTAGACCAGACCGAAAAAAACTGATGGAGTTGTATCAAGAGCAATTAGAACAGCAAGTACCTGCAACAGAACATATATTAGTGGCGATCGATCATACTGTATGGGGGAGACCGGACGCTAAAACCTTAAAAGACAGAACCCATGAATATCAGGGGGGCGTAATTATTGGACAAGGGTACAGTACAATTGCCTGGATACCTGAAGCTGCTTGAAGTTGGGCATTACCCCTACTCCATGAAAGAATTAGTAGTGGGTCTTCACCCATACTTCAAGCAGCTTCTCAACTTAAACTTGTCTGTGAACAGAGCATCAATCCAGTCTTAGCAGTCTTAGACGCCCGAATATGGCAATGCAAATTGGGTATTAGCGCAAGCCGATATTCAAGCTGATTGCTTAATGAGAGTCCGAAAGAATGCCTGTTTGTGGTCAGCACCACCAGCCTATAGTGGTCGCGGTAGGCCACGGAAACATGGGCAGAAAATGAGACTCAACGACCCAACCACATGGCTACAAACGGATACTGTGATTGAAATTGATGAACATCCACAGTTGGGACAAGTCCGAGTTAGTCAATGGCTTGACTTACATTTTTATCGTGCGCCTGGACATCCTGTTAATTTAATCCTCGTAGAAAGAATGAATCCCATGTCAAACGGTCACCCATTTCCACCCTTGTGGTTGGTTTGGGTGGGAGAACGAACTCTACCCTTAGAAAGTGTTTGGTTTAAGTATTTACGACGTTTTGGAGTGGATCATTGGTATCGGTTTGCTAAGCAACGATTACATTGGACATTGCCTAACTTGAGAACTCCCGAACAATCTGAGCGTTGGAGTGATTTAATGCCGTTGATGAGTTGGCAACTCTGGCTGGCTAGGGATTTAGTTCTCGAACATCGACTGCCTTGGCAATCTGCTACGATTAATTTAATCCCTGGACGTGTTGCTCAATCAATGTTGTCGCTTTTAGTTGACATTGGTACTCCCGCAAAAATGCCTAAACAGAGGGGAAAATCCCCCGGCTGGGAAAAAGGAAGGGTACGGACGGTAGCACCGCGATATCCCACTGTGAAAAAACGGGTTTCTCGACGTAAAAAGTCTTCAAGATTAGTTATTTAATCTTCTCCCTCTTAAGTTTTTGAGTAACAGCTTGCCGGATATTCAAAGGCGGCTACTTTTGGCTGCAATCATTTTTTAGTCTAAACTGCAGAATTAAAAATTAATCAGCAAAAACAACAAAGCTTAATTAGCAAAAACAACAAACCACCTATCTGTACAGAGAGGTGGTTTTGTTTAAAAGTGGTTCGAGGGATTGAGCTATTTTCGAGCTGGAACCAGGGCGTTTAACCGTCGAGAAAGGAATAGCATCCCAGTGATGCCACGGGGTATTTTGAAACTACCAAAAAGTTGTAAGGGTAAAAAACCCTGAAGACTGCAGAGAAATTAAGTCATCATCATCACCATGTAGAAAGAGAGGTCAAGCCCTCGGTCTATTAGTACGCCTCAGCTTCATCCCTCTCAGGACTTCCACTTAACGCCTATCAACGGGTGTTCTGCCCGTGACCTTACTGGATAACTCCATGAGAAGACTCATCTTGAGGTGGGCTTCCCACTTAGATGCTTTCAGCGGTTATCCACTCCGCACTTGGCTACCCTGCGTTTACCGTTGGCACGATAACAGGTACACCAGCGGTGCGTCCCTCCCGGTCCTCTCGTACTAGGGAGGACTCCTCTCAATCTTCTTGCGCCTGCACCGGATATGGACCGAACTGTCTCACGACGTTCTGAACCCAGCTCACGTACCGCTTTAATCGGCGAACAGCCGAACCCTTGGGACGTACTTCCGCCCCAGGTTGCGATGAGCCGACATCGAGGTGCCAAACCTCCCCGTCGATGTGGACTCTTGGGGGAGATCAGCCTGTTATCCCTAGAGTAACTTTTATCCGTTGAGCGACGGCCCTTCCATGCGGCACCGTCGGATCACTAAGACCGTGTTTCCACCCTGCTCGACTTGTAGGTCTTGCAGTCAAGCTCCCTTATGCCTTTGCACTCTCTGGCTGATTTCCAACCAGCCTGAGGGAACCTTTGCGCGCCTCCGTTACCTTTTAGGAGGCGACCGCCCCAGTCAAACTACCCCCCTGAAACTGTCTCCTTCCCAGATAATGGGTAAGGGTTAGAATTCTAGCCTCGCTAAAGTGGTATCTCACCGTTGGCTCGATTCTGCCCACAAGCAGAACTTCACAGCCTCCCACCTATCCTGCGTAAGCGAAGCCCGAACACAATTCCAGGCTATAGTAAAGCTTCATAGGGTCTTTCTGTCCAGGTGCAGGTAGTCCGTATCTTCACAGACAATTCTATTTCGCCGAGTCTCTCTCCGAGACAGCTCCCAGATCGTTACGCCTTTCGTGCGGGTCGGAACTTACCCGACAAGGAATTTCGCTACCTTAGGACCGTTATAGTTACGGCCGCCGTTCACCGGGGCTTCAGTCGCTAGCTTCGGTTACCCTAACCAACTTCCTTAACCTTCCGGCACTGGGCAGGCGTCAGCCCCCATACGTCGTCTTACGACTTTGCGGAGACCTGTGTTTTTGGTAAACAGTCGCCTGGGACTCTTCACTGTGACCTACTTGCGTAGGTACCCCTTCTCCCGAAGTTACGGGGCCATTTTGCCGAGTTCCTTAGAGAGAGTTATCTCGCGCCCCTTGGTATACTCTACCTCCCTACCTGTGTCGGTTTCGGGTACAGGCTGACATTGCTTATGGTGTTTAGAGCTTTTCTTGGAAGCCTGACATCTACCACTTCCCTCCCGTAGGAGGTCGTACTCGTACCTCAGCTCAAGACGTTTTCTCCGTCTCTCAACACCTCGAATACTTGAACCGGTAACCAACATCCGGCTGGCGATTGCCTTCTCCGTCCCTCTGCACCAACAATGTCAGGTACGGGAATATTGACCCGTTATCCATCGACTACGCACTTCTGCCTCGCCTTAGGACCTGACTCACCCTCCGCGGACGAGCCTGGCGGAGGAACCCTTAGGGTTTCGGGGTGTAGGATTCTCACCTACATTTGCGCTACTCAAGCCGACATTCTCACTTCCGCACAGTCCACACCTGCTTGTCGCTAGTGCTTCACACCGTTGCGGAACGCTCCCCTACCAATACATGACTTTTACATCATTTATTCCACAGCTTCGGTAGACTGCTTAGCCCCGTTCATTTTCGGCGCAGGAGCGCTAGACCAGTGAGCTATTACGCACTCTTTTAAGGGTGGCTGCTTCTAGGCAAACCTCCTGGTTGTCACTGCACTCCCACCTCCTTTATCACTTAGCAGTCATTTTGGGACCTTAGCTGGTGGTCTGGGCTGTTTCCCTCTTGACGATGAAGCTTATCCCCCACCGTCTGACTGGCCGAGTACCAGTTTAGTATTCAGAGTTTGCCTCGATTTGGTACCGCTCTCGCAGCCCGCACCGAAACAGTGCTTTACCCCTAAACTTAATCTCGACCGCTGTGCCTCAACACATTTCGGGGAGAACCAGCTAGCTCCGGGTTCGATTGGCATTTCACCCCTAACCACACCTCATCCGCTGATTTTTCAACATCAGTCGGTTCGGACCTCCACTTGGTGTTACCCAAGCTTCATCCTGGACATGGTTAGATCACCCGGGTTCGGGTCTATAAACAGTGACCTGTGCTTTCACACGGGCGCTCTTGTCAAACTCGCTTTCGCTTTGGCTTCAACCCATAGGGTCTTAACCTGCCACTGCCTATAACTCGCCGGCTCATGCTTCAACAGGCACGCGGTCAGACGTTAAATCGTCCTCCCACTGCTTGTAAGCTAACGGTTTCATGTTCTATTTCACTCCCCTTCCGGGGTTCTTTTCACCTTTCCCTCGCGGTACTGGTTCACTATCGGTCACACAGTAGTATTTAGCCTTACGAGATGGTCCTCGCTGATTCACACGGGATTTCACGGGCCCCGTGCTACTCGGGATACAGTCACGCTCTTTTCTACTTTCGACTACAGGACTTTCACCTTCTCTGGTGCAGCTTTCAACTGCTTTGTCTAGCTTCAAGATACGTTAATTGACTGTCCCACGACCCCAGAAGTAAAAACCTCTGGTTTAGGCTGTTTCCCGTTCGCTCACCACTACTTGGGAAATCGCTATTGCTTTCTCTTCCTCCAGCTACTAAGATGTTTCAATTCGCTGGGTTCGCCGCTATCAGTCTATGTATTCAACTGATGCTTACTGGGTTGCCCCATTCGGACATCTCCGGATCTATGCTTGCTTCCAGCTCCCCGGAGCTTATCGTCGGTCGCCACGTCCTTCTTCGCCTCTGTGTGCCTAGGTATCCACCGTTAGCCCTTTGTAACTTGACCACTTGATTTTTTCATGGTGGTCGCTTGTCTGATGCTCCGATTTCTCGGATGATAGACACGCTTTGATGACTTAATTTCTATGCAGTTTTCAAGGTTCTGACTAGAGTTTTAGACTCCAGCATTCCGACTTCTTTTTTGACCTTCTTTGACAAAGTTAGTCTGGGTGCTGATTTCTATTTTTTTGGGTTTTTTTGGCAGTTGTGATAGTTAGTGAGAGTGGAGGTAAGCGGACTCGAACCGCTGACTTCCTGCGTGCAAGGCAGGCGCTCTACCAACTGAGCTATACCCCCACACTTGTAAGTTCTGATTTTGATTTTATGAGTCCTGAATTAATCTTTGATTATCCATTTCTCATTACTGACAATTCATCACTTTTTTCCAGGTGGGCCATCCTGGATTTGAACCAGGGACCTCACCCTTATCAGGGGTGCGCTCTAACCAACTGAGCTAATAGCCCGCGATTTCCGAACCAGTTAATAGTTTGAAAGCTTTGACATCTATTATTATACCTCGAACGACCAGGGATGACTGACAACGACCTATTGTTTAGGTTCGGTCTATTATCAGATGGTCTCCCTAAAAGGAGGTGATCCAGCCACACCTTCCGGTACGGCTACCTTGTTACGACTTCACCCCAGTCATCAGCCCTGCCTTCGGCATCCTCCTCCTTTACAGGTTAGAGTAATGACTTCGGGCGTGGCCAACTTCCATGGTGTGACGGGCGGTGTGTACAAGGCCCGGGAACGGATTCACCGCAGTATGCTGACCTGCGATTACTAGCGATTCCGCCTTCATGCAGGCGAGTTGCAGCCTGCAATCTGAACTGAGGCAGGGTTTACGGGATTAGCTCACTCTCGCGAGTTGGCTGCCCTCTGTCCCTACCATTGTAGTACGTGTGTAGCCCAGGACGTAAGGGGCATGCTGACTTGACGTCATCCCCACCTTCCTCCGGTTTGTCACCGGCAGTCTGTTTAGAGTGCCCAACTTAATGATGGCAACTAAACACGAGGGTTGCGCTCGTTGCGGGACTTAACCCAACATCTCACGACACGAGCTGACGACAGCCATGCACCACCTGTGTTCGCGCTCCCGAAGGCACTCCTCCCTTTCAGGAGGATTCGCGACATGTCAAGTCCTGGTAAGGTTCTTCGCGTTGCATCGAATTAAACCACATACTCCACCGCTTGTGCGGGCCCCCGTCAATTCCTTTGAGT